>NC_017386.1:0-260000 GCF_000223375.1 Ketogulonicigenium vulgare WSH-001
CTGATAACGACACTCCCGTGAGATCACCTCCGGGAGTGTTTGTTTTTGTAGCCTTTCCAATGGCTTGACGCTCCGTCCAATTGAGGATCGTGCCCAGTTCGCCGTGCAGCGTTGCGTAAATCTCGCCGCGTTCCGGCCCCGGTGTGAGCGAAATCTTCTCGATCAGGCCGCGCAATGTCTCCGCCGCTTCCTAGCGCTCTTCCTTGCGATTGAGCGCCTTGGTCAGGGCGGAGACCTTCTTCGCATAGATCGCCGAGGCGCTCGGCAGAATGTCCGGCGTGTCCTCTGGCGCGTCGGCCAGCAAAGTGTTCAGTTCGGTCTTGCGCGCTTCCAGCGTGTCCATCTCTGCCTTCATGCTCTCGTGGAACATGCCGGCCTTGATTGCCTCGATGATGCCGCGGATCTGCTTCTCGATCTTCACCAATTCTGCTTTCCAGGAATCGCCGCTGGAGCGGCGTTCCCGGTTCAGCCGATTGGTTTCCTCGGCATAGGCGCGCATCGCCTCCTCGACGATCTCAGGCGCCATCATGCGGTCCTTCAGGCCGGAGAGCACGCGGGCTTCCAGACACTCACGCGGGATCGTGCGGCTGTTCGAACAGGCGCCCTTGCTAATGTGGTTCGAGCAGGCGAACCGATCAGCGCCGCGAAGCGAGTAGGGGCCTCCGCAGCAGCCGCAGAACACCAGGCCGGACAGAAGGGACTTCGGCCGACGTGTGCCGTTCAGGCGATTCTTTTTGTGGTGTTTGCGTACGGCTTCGGTGACGTTGGCAAACTTTTCGGCGATCTCGCCCTGTCGGACACGAACTGAATGCCAGAGTTCGTCATCGACAATACGCAGTTCCGGGACATCCTTGATGATCCAGTCCGATTCCGGATTCAGGCGCGAGACGCGCTTTCCGGTCGATGGATCCTTGATGTAACGAAGCCGGTTCCAGATGAGGCGGCCGATATAGAGTTCATTGTTGACCAGCCCCGTACCGCGCTTCACATGGCCACGGATCGTGGTGTCGCTCCAGAGCTTACCAGCCGGACCCGGGACACCTTCCTCGTTCAATGTGCGGGCGATGGTGCGGGGGCCGACGCCGGCGGCGAACTCGCGGAAGATGCGCCGGACAATATTCGCTTCGGCTTCGTTGATCTCGCGATCACCACGAATGGGATCACCGCGCGCATCGAGCTGTTTGACGACATTGTAGCCAAAGCACAAACCGCCACCCGATTTGCCGTCCTCAACGCGGCCACGAATGCCCCGATGGGTTTTGGCGGCAAGGTCTTTCAGGAACAGCGCGTTCATCGTGCCCTTGAGGCCGACATGAAGCTCGCTGATCTCGCCCTCGGACAGCGTGACAATCGGAACGCCTGCGAATTTGAGATGCTTGTAAAAGGTGGCCACATCAGCCTGGTCACGACTGATGCGATCCAGAGCCTCTGCCAGTACGATGTCGAACTGGCCTGCCTGGGCGTCCTGCAGGAGTGCCTGAATGCCGGGGCGCAGGATCATACTCGCGCCGGAGATGCCAGCATCCTTATAGGTTCCGACGATCTTCCACTTCTCGCGCTTCGCCTGTTCGCGGCAGATACGGAGCTGGTCCTCGATCGACGCTTCGCGCTGATTGTCGGAAGAATATCGGGCATAAAGCGCAACGCGGGTCATATCGGCAGTCCTTTCAGGCTCCGTGTCGGGGGAGGGATCTTAATGACGTTCGGGTTCGGTGGCGGCTTCAGCGGCCTTGCCGCTGCGCTGCGCGGCTGACAGTAGCTCGTCATATTGGGCGGCCGACATCAGTACAAACTCGCGCCGTCCATGTCGCGTGATCTCCACCGGCTCACGGTGAGACTCGTTCAGATACTGTCCGAACTTGCGCTGGAATTCGAGGGAAGTTGTGGTTGGCATCGCAGACTCCACGAGAATAGGTCTGCTTATATAATACGTATTACACGTATAAATGCAAGGAGATTTGCAGTCAGCTTCGCAGGTGGCGTTGAGCTTTGCGCTCCGCTGTCAGTTTACGCTCAAACTGCTCGCGGGCGATCTGGCGACCAATCAGGCGAGCAAGCGGCATCACGGCAGCGTCTTTGCGCGCAGGATCATTCCGGTCCGTTTCCGGTTCGGTCGAGGGCGTAACCTCGATATTGATCCTGTTCCGCTTGACCGCCATCGTCTCCAATATCCCATGCCCGGAAAGGGGCTGGGGCAATGGAACCGCGGAATTTCAGCGTAGGGAAGGTCTCGGGAAACGCTGTGCGGCGAATGGGATGCCTTGGCGTAGAAAAGGGATGGGTCGGTTGGTGGCGATGTACTCCACTATCGCTCTGTTAGTCGGTTCGGGGCATTATTTGTGCTAGTTCATCGGTGGGACTCGTCTTGTAAGCATCGCAAAGATGGAAAAGCTGCAGCCCGACCGACTTCCGCAGCGTCGCTAGCGCATCTCTAAACCGCAACCAACTGGGGTTTCGGCTGTCGCAACGTAGCGTCACTAAGTCGATTTCCTCGACTTGAACGAAGAACGTCAGGATCGTTTTCGTCAATGATTGGAGTACCTGATCCAGTTCGCCACCTCGGGGTAGCCCCCTTCGTAAATCAAGTAACCTGAACCGCAGACGGTCCAGCGATTGGCGAACCCGGTCGGGAAACTCTGCGTCAAACGACTCCCAGAGTGCGCGATGGTCCTCAAATTCTGAGACTATGTCCTTCGCAAGCTGGGGCGCCTGTTGCCGTGTCTGCAGAAGCACGAGGCTTTGCGCATAGCCTTTCGTGCGAACCTCCGCGATCAGCGCCTCATGGTCAAGTTTCCACTGACGGAGAAGTTCGGGCTTGTGAGGCGAAGCATCCTTATCAACGATGTCACCGCATTCCCTACAAAGCCACAAGCCGTTTGAGATGTGCTTGCGCTGTTCAGGAGTTTGGTTCTTATCGTAGCGCGGCCCGTTGCTTGCGGCGGCCCTTATGTGAGCGGCATGACCGGTTCTCAGGCTCTTCTCCTGATCCGAATGTGGCCCCGCAGTCAACTTCAGGCAGTCAGGATTCGAACAGAAGTGCGCAGCTCGTTCTGCAAGTGTTTGTTTGGTTCTGGGTGAGAACTCATCTCGCGCGCCCATAGTCTTCTCCTTCGGCCGCTCCGTGGCAGCTAGTTTTCTTTAGGACTCTCTCCACCGCTCTCCGCAGCGCATCAATGGTGTATCGGGCCAAGTTACCTTGAGCCGACTATTAACGCTCGTTATTGTCGTCTTCGTAGTCGGACCAATCGTCAGCGGGAGCATAGTATTCTGCTGCATCGTAGGTCTGAGTCTTCTT
Organism: Ketogulonicigenium vulgare WSH-001; assembly: GCF_000223375.1. Lineage (NCBI taxonomy): Bacteria > Pseudomonadati > Pseudomonadota > Alphaproteobacteria > Rhodobacterales > Roseobacteraceae > Ketogulonicigenium > Ketogulonicigenium vulgare. The sequence continues at coordinate 3,296 of NC_017386.1, forward strand.
GTATCGATCGCTGAGCCCCACTGCGGCGAGTTTGGAGAGGCCAGCAATCTTGAGGCCGCAGGCTACGCATTCAAAATGCGTCGGGAGATACTCCTGTGTCTCGATGATTTCGTCGTCGTCGAGCTTCTGCGTTGGGGCCGAAACCGGCTCTCCCAGCACAAGTGCGGTCGACGCACATGACGGACAGTCGACTCTATGACCGCTTTGACGGGTGGCCCACACTGACGCCTGCGTTTGCAGCGTCGCGCGCTCGTGTTCTGGCTTGGCGTTCCAGACCTTCTTGTGCGCCTCAACGTCCCCCCTCACGGCTTTCGCACTCTCATCTGCAGCTGCATCGATCAGCTTCCTAGCAACCTCCGCTTCGTCTTCGCCAAGAAGCTCATCGAGTGGGATGCCCATTGACGTCAGAAGGATTTGGCAAGTCTGATAGAATCTTGGTTGCCAGGTCGATCCCCTAATTCCCTCGAATGCGAGTTCGCCAGTATGAAGCTCGGCATTGCGCTTGCCGGTATGCACGACACCGAAGCTCTCATGCTCCTTGGTGAACTCCGGAAGTATCCCTGAAAGGCGTTTGAACACCTCGCTGATTGCGATGGATCTCGGCGAGAACCTCTCTTCGAACGGAGTGAAGCCAAGCGAAAAATAGAGATTCGACCCATTTTTATCGGCTTCTGCAAGCAGCGCGGGGCTTACATTTGCCAGAGCGGCGCGGGCAAGAAATTCTAGAGCGAGGCTCGACCAGAGGGCGTATTCCCATTTATCGCTGTCATATTCATCCATGTTCTGGATGTAGCGCACAGCCTTCGCGTAGAGTGCCTCCGGGTCGAAGGTTGCCGGCGTTGCGCCCGGCTTGATTGTCGTCTTCATTTTAGCCCTCCCAAATATACCCTCTCAATAGAACGATCCTCTCGTCCTGGCGGTATCGGCGAACGGGCATGCAGCATGCGCCAGTTGTCGATTATCAGGGTATCCCCCGGACGAATGAGGGCAATCGACAAAGGGTCACGTTTCGCAAGCCAATCACGAATCTGGGCGTCGGCGGTGTCGCCAACTTTGCTCGCTGGCCGAAGAAATATTTCATCCCATCGTAGGAGGTCGGTGCCATCTGACGTACGTTCGAGCAGGCGAAGAAGCACAAGGGCTCCATGGCGGGGCCGGCGTGGCTTGAAGACTGCGCGTGCGAGAGTGTCTCGAGAAACGGAGTTGACGAGCTCGCGGCCATCGATCAGCAATGTGGGAACGTCATCATATCCAATCAGGCATCGTAGGAGTAAGTAGCGCGGTGGTGTCCGCCAATGGGCAAGATCGGTATGAAACGGAAAACGGCCCAGACCAAAGTTCCCGCTATATGTATTCGGAGCCGATTCTTCGCGAGGAATTAAAGTTTGGACAAGACCGCCTTCCCAAGGCGTGAGTGGATCACCGAGTTCGTTAGCGACTTCGACGATGTCAGCATTAGGGCGATGCTGGGAGATTAGGGCGTAGCCGCTTTCGGTAATTTTTTGTCTCAGATCGAACCCCATCATTTCTCAGTCATTCAAGTTGCCTTCTGGGCTATCGGCAGGGCGCCGACTCGATATCGAGCGACGGCATGATGTAGATTGCCCCGCGATCCATGCTGTCGAGGAAATGCGTCTTGCTTGAAATCGCGGGCCACTCGTACGTTTGATCATGTGAGACAACGGGCTCTGGTTGTGACGATAGTCTCCATGTGCTTCTTGAAGTGGGCTCAGAATTGCTCTCATGTTACGACCGGATCAGGAGGCAGGGCTACGAGATTGTTCTCACCAAACAGCTCTGTGAGCTTTGCCATCGCTGCGGGACTAACGAGTTGCGTGAACAGCAAAGCTAGGCGCACCTTGGGGCGTGAACATGCAACATAGAACAAATTCCGATTGTTCTCGAAGAAATCCTGTTTGTCAGCAGGAGGCGCTGCATCCATCCATTCTAGGGTCTGTACAAAGTTGTATTTGTTCCAGCCACGTCCCACGATCACCATAACATTCTCGAACTCCGCGCCCTTCACGCCGTGCTTCGTAGCAAATGGCGTGTGCCCGTCGATGAAACGATCCAACGCTATCAATTCCGTATAGTGAACCGTCCGTAGCTTTCTAAGCTGTGTAATCCGGCGGGGTTCCCCTTCTACGGGTTCATCTCCGACCTCAGCGAGCTTCGCTTCGCGTTGTTCCACAGCGGCAGGCAGCCGCATGTGCGGCTGGGCGGCGATGAAGTCGATTATCTCGCCAATCGTTCCAGTCTGCCGCAACGCAATGAGGACGTTCATGCCATTGGTCCAGGCGATCTTGTCTTCATGACGACGGATGCGCGGCATGCCCGACCCGAACGCCTCGAACATTTCCCCATACCGGTTGGCCTCGAACGCAGCGCAGGCGGGTTCAAGCTGGTCCGCAAGAAACTTGATGTGAGGATCATCCTTCTTCAACCAAGGATCGTTGAACTGGCCATAGATGCTCCGAATGTTCTCGTATCCTTGCTCCCGAGCAAGTATACTGTGGCTGAGCATCAGTATTTTTGTTTTCTCTACCGATAGATCCCAGCCCTCGGCTGCCAGCCGATCCTTCATATGCTGAAAGTAAGCACGAGCTGCCTCGGGACTGGTATCATCTTTCCAGTGGCCGCCTCCCTGTCCGGTTCGTCGCTGCCCCGGCCAGTTGTTTGTATGAAATACACGGGTCTCACCCTGTGCAGCTGGATCGCTAACCATCTGCAGCAAGTCTGGACGCATACGGTTGAGGACCTGCACAATCGGATCAACGGACCGGAAGTTCGCTTGCTTGTCTATAACCTCCAGTGCCTGGTGTTCCACCAGCCCACATCCCTCGCCGTAAATCTTCTGCCAGTGGTCTCCGAAAAGACCGATCAAGGGGCCTTCACCTCGATCAAGAAACCACTCTTTCAACGCATCAACGAAACCGGCATCCGTGTCCTGATATTCGTCGATAAGCAGAATGGGATATCGTGAAGTCAGAACCCGACGAAATTTGGGGCGACTCATCGCCTGAATCATCAGCGACAATACATCTTCATGGCGAAGTGACACCTGATCGTCTGTCACGCCGGGGTAGCCAAGTTCATAATGAATACGACGATGACCGACGCCGCCGGTTTCCGCAAGCCGCTCCTCCCATGTCGGCAACCCGGGAACCAGTTCACGCAGCGTAGGCTGAAAATCCTGAAGGACTGACCAGCAAAAACCGTGCACGGTTTCGGGTCTCACCGCAGGGTGCGCGTTCGTTCTGGCAATGATCTCGTCCTTGGCGACGTTGGTGTAGGTGATGCAGCCGATCTGTTGGCGCTGCCGCAGCAACGCGGAGCCTTGCTTTTCAATCAATCTGCGAAGTGCTCTCTCAAGAGAATAGGTTTTCCCAGCTCCGGCGCCCGCCTCTAGACGAAAGCTGCGTCCTTCATCCAGGCAAGCGAACATGCGTTCCAGAGCAATGCGACCAGCGGCATCTGCGGGGCTTTCTTGTCCCTCAGCCATGTTCGCCTCCCTGGATGGGGGCTATCTCGACCCCGGCAGCTTCGGCGAGGATTTCGACCGCTACGGCCACTGGGGGAGGCACAGGGGCCGGATTACCCTGTGCCAACCATCTCAAACCTTCAGAGATGTAATGGGGAACAATCCACTCGGTGTTTGTGATCGCGTATTGCAGAGCAAAGGCGGACTTTTTTTGTTCCGCAGCGAGTTCATACGCCGCCGTTGCAACATCTTCCTCTCCAAGCGCGAAAAGGCCAGGGTTCGCGATTATGAACGCATCTTCGAAGCTCCGCCCGCACGCTCCACCATCCTGCTCTGGAATCTGGTACGCGATGCGCCTGTCATTTGTAATCTTCTCGTCTGGTGTTTTGATGAGCAAGGCAGCCGGAGATATATCGGCACCATACAATGCCTTTAGACAACCGTTACTCGTGAATTGCCCTTGGGCGACAGGTACGGCCTCGCGCTTGTTGTTTGCATTGGGACGAACCGCATCTATGTCCGTAATAATCAATGTGCGGAGTTCGAGGAACGTCAGCAAATCGAAGAAGCGGTGAGCATAGGCTCCGCCTACTTCCATGACGGTGAGGTATTGACTGCCGAGCTGCGGTGCTCCAGGTGCCGCATTGTCCGTTTTTCGAATAATTGTCGGAAGGAGGAGGCGTTCCGACGTTCCCTCGATCAGGACGGCCTTATCGGCAAAGAACAGATCGCAACGGGTGAGAGTCAGATACTGATGTAGAAACTCCCGATCAGGCTCGGGCGCAGTTCCCATGCCCCGGCGAAGGTCTTTGATGATGGTCCGCCGGACGCCATTTTCGTCCGCTTTCGACAGGAAATAGCGCATGGATTCAAAGCGGGCCTCGTTAGCCATGTGCGGCGAATGCGTCGTAACGACAAACTGGACGGGCCAAGGGTGATTATCGTTCAATTGAGTGACGAAAGCATTCGTGATCTGATCAAGTTGCCGAATGAATACCTCCTGCATCTGGGGATGAAGGTGCGCTTCCGGCTCTTCGATGAATATTAGATGCACTCCAGCCGCCGTCGGTGTTGCCTGATACTCACGAAAGAAGCGCAAGAGTTGCAGCAGCATGAATACGAGATTACGCACGCCGAGACCATTGTAGGTTTCTGGAAGTGTTATCCCGTTCTTCCCGACATAACGGACCTTGGTGTGATCGCTTAGCAACCTCTCAACGTCAAAGCTCGTCTCAGTGATGAGTCCTGGATCAGCCAGTCCGGGGTAGCCGAACAGTTCGAAGGTGGGCAGCAGCGATGTAAGCTTGACATTGAAGTCGCTGTGCAGATCGCTTTGAATGTCTTCGACAGCGCTTTTCAACTGTTCGGCGGTAGTCCGTTTTTCAGGGTCGGTCGGATCGCTTAGTGCCGACTGAAAAAGTATTTCTACGACTTTTCCGAGAACATCTCGTTCGCGTTTCGTGTCGTCACCCAATCCACGTTGCGCATTGATGAAGCCGCCTTGTATTATAGCAGTGAGCACTTTCGTTTCGAGCGGCTTCCTATTCGTGGGATCGTTAGGATCAATCGCTTCTAAAATCGATATGTAGGTGGCAGAAACCCGCGCTCCCAGAGCACGGAAAAGCGCACTTCTGGCATTCTCTGCATCTTCTTCTGGTGCAGGGAGATCGGCGAAGAGAAATGTAGTTGCGTCGGGTCGAGGGCCAAAAGTCAGGACAAGACGCCCATATGTACAATCTGGATTTAGGTCGATGATGCAGTCGCCCAAAGCTCCAAGGTCCGGCATGTCAACGTCGTACGAAACATCAATTATTATACGAATGACGGGAAGTGTATCCAGTACGTCTGAAACCTCCGCTCCGGCGCTGAACGCCTCAAATGCGTTCCAGAACTTCTCGTGACAGCCGAGAGAAAAATCTTCGAGACGGAAGGTGAGAGTCTTTTCTGAGAGGAGTCGGCGGAAAAGCTCTGCAATCGATGTTTTGCCGCTATTGTTTCGTCCCACGATCAGCGTGGTTCTATCTTCGAACCCAATCTCGACGTCCTGCAGCAATCGGAAGTTTTCAATCTTCACATTGTGTAGCTTCAATTTTCACGCCCCCAAATATAATGCCATCGTCTAGTCGTTAGTTCTGTAATTATACATCGCGAGATGTCCGATTCGGATCGGCGCAACGAGTATTTTTGCATGGCCCTAACTGCTTATGAAGCCACGATTTTTCATTTCCTTTCTATTTCTCTCAAATATTGCGCGGGCCGCCTGCAGGATCATCACTAAACTACTCTCGTCAGAAGAATATCTGCCCGAGGAGGAATGCCGTTTTCCTTATAATGGATCATGGCATAAGTGATGATCTCCCAATCCTTTCTTTGTTGGACTTGAGCCAAATCGACTTGCCAGATTTCCACTCTGCGGTCTGTGGCGGTATAGTGCCATGTCGTTGGTGGCGTGTGCTTCCGTCCTGGATAAAGAAGTATGACGCGGCTGGCGTTGTAGACCGCCCCATAGGACGCGAGTTGGTAAAGATCGGCTTGGCTCACATTTGGCGTAGAGCCGGGCTGTTTGCCGAGATCCTTCCATTTCGTATCAATGACCAGTGGACCTTCAGGCGTGTCAATGACGATGTCGGGGATTAGAGGGTAGGCGCCATGTTGCAACAGGGTGTGCTGTCGACGCTGAATCGACACTGATCCGGGCGGAAGAACCCGTTGCAGCCAGCGGGCAACATACCGTTCAAACAGCATGTTCATCGGAAAGAGCAACGAAATGCCCGTGCCGTGTCCGGAACTCGTGTTTTGCCACTCTGCTTCCATCAGCATGCGCGCAAGCATTTGGGCCTGACGAAACCGCTCATTCATCCGGTTCCAGACGATCCGCTCCCTCAGGGGGGCGGGGCTGGTGGGGATGTCGGCGAAGCGGGCTGTCAGATTAGCGATCCGGCGACGCAGAGGCTCGGAGCGCACAAAGGGGATGATGCGCAACAGGCTGGCCTTGAACAGCCGGTTGAGCGGCGTGTTCTCGGAAAACTCGTCAAACCGGCAATGCAGGCGGGAAGGATCAACCGAACGGTGAACGATCTGCTGCCGCACATCGAGCGCTCCCCGCAGCTTAGGCAAAACATCCTCCTCTGGCACATAGTCGCGCGTCAGACCGGATTTCGCTTGTTCTGCAAGGCGTGTCACAAACAGATTGATAAAGGCTTCGAGAAGATCGCTCTCCTGTGCGCCCATCTGCGCGATCTGCCCTTCTGAAAGCGGTATGTCGAAGGCCACCGCAATCATCCGCACAAGGGTTGCTCGCAATGCACCGTCCTCATCGGTGAGCTTGGGCAGTATTTCCAAACTTATCCCTGGAACGGAAATAATGCCGCAAACCTGCTTGGTTTCCAGCTGCCGAAAGCCGCGCGCCAGTACGCCGTTCTCAGCCACGCCAAGCCTGCGGGCAGCCGTGATAGCGGCAAGATGCAGTTGCTCGGCTTGTCCTTCGCTGATTCCGTCGGGGCCAATGGGCAGAGAGGACCATTCCGGCAGAGAGTAATGGCTTTTCTGCTTGGGCATTATTCCCGTCCCAGAAGAGCCATGTAAGCTGCTTCAGGATATCCGCCTTCTTCCCGAAAAACATCGGAATAGCGATACCGATCCTCAGCAAATCCTTCAGCCCCCTTGGGAACCGGAATAGGGGATCGATTCAGGAAGCCGTCGCCGCCACCCAGAACAATGCGAACCCGTTCAATGTCGTCATGGAAATACTCACGCAGCAGCGGGATGACCTTGAACGCCATGATCCGATCGAGGTCGGCTTTCGTCTTGACGCCCATAAACCAGGCGTGGCCGATCTGGGCATCCTCTCCCAGAAAATAGACAAGGCGCAGATTGAGGTTGTCCAGAATGGCTGCAAGATCGAGCGCACTATCGTCGAGCTCGATGCCTGCGAGTTCTGCGGAATCGGGTGGTAGTTCCTCAAACACGAAACGCCGCCGCAGTGCTGTATCCAGCAGCGAGATGGATCTGTCGGCCGTGTTCATCGTGCCAAGGATGTACAGATTGGCCGGAAGAGAGAATGCGGTCTTGGAATAAGGAAGTGTGACGGTGATCGCCGCAGGCGCTCCCCGTCTCTTGTCTGCCTCCAGAAGCGTGATAAGTTCGCCCAGAACCTTCGAGATATTGGCGCGATTGATCTCGTCAATGATGAGGACATGGTTGCCGGCCTGCTTCGACGCCCGCTCTGCAATCACTTTCAGAACGCCTCCTTCCGGTTCGAGCGTGAAGCCTGCCCCCGATGCCATCGGCTTGGGTCGCAGTCCCTCGACGAAATCTTCGTAGGTATAGCTTTGGTGGAAGGTGACGAAGCCGATGCGCCCGTCCTTGACCAGTTGCTCATAGGACGCGCGCACTGCACCCGGATCGGACGCCACCTGGCCTAGACATATCTCGACGGCGCGTTGTGCGGTACTGAATGTCTTGCCCGTACCCGGAGGGCCGTAGAAGATCGTATTCAGTTCAAAACCGGATGGAGCTGGCACGATGGCTTCTTCATCCAGTTTATCTGTCGAGTGCGCCTTCTTTTCTTTCGGCTTCTGCCAGACAGGCCTGAAGTCACCCTCGTAGAAATCGACGTGTGAACCATGCTTGGCTTCAAGGCTCTTGCGCAAAGTCAGAAGTGCGTCATCGAGCTTGGCTATGCTCATAGCACCGACATCGGCTGCGGTTATGGCCCCGAAGCCAGCCAGAATATCCCGTTTATGCTGGCCGGCGCTGATGCGCTCGAAGCTGTCAGGAAAAAGCAGGAAGGGCAGGATATGGCGCAACTGCCGATTTTCGCCGTTCACCTGTATCTCGAACCAACTGGCAAATGCGCCGCCGTCCCCAAGCAGGCGTCGACGTTCATCAACAGGCCTGGATTTGAGATCCTGCATGGCGGTAATCAACAGAACGAGCTCGCGCCATTTATTGTTGTTATATCCTTGGCCAGCCCGGCCCACACCGTAAAGGACCTGTTCGGTCAGGGCCGCCACATCTTGCGGCAAGTCCTGGCCTGACCAGGACCAAACCTCGCGGACTTTCCGATCCTTGGTCGGGGGAGAGACATCGCCACGCTGGAAGGCATAAAGTAGCCAGATCAGCTCGGCCATCAGGCAGTGCGCTTCAGCGGTTGCGTCAGACAGCTGGACTTTCAGCTTTTCAAAGAACTTGCCTTCGCCTTCATCGAGGTTCTGGACGTAGGTACGTTGCAAATCTGCAAAGTGTTCAGCGGTCCAGAGTGAGCGTCCAGGTGAAAGCAGGGAACCATCGCCGATCAGACAATCAGTGCGAAGGCGATCCATCGTCTCGTAAAGCGGAGAAAGATCAGCATCTGGGTTATAACGGGCCACGAAAATTCCTCGGAAATACTTAGATATGCAATATTCGTCTTCCGACTGGCGCGAGTCGGTCCAGCTTGCATAAGAAACCAGCAAAGCTCTTTTTGTCCAGTATACAGAGGCATTTGGGGGAAAGCCTTCCCCCTGGTCGGCACTGGCGTTGCCGACGCACCCCCATCAGCGGGGAGACCCCGCAACGCCCCCGAGAGTGAGAGTGCGGACGGGGTTTCCGTGACGGGTTGAGGGCTGGAAGAGAGGCTTCCGGCGCCCGTCGCGGAGATCATCCCGATGGCCAGACATGATCGCAGCCCCGCTGACGGTGGCGCGCGCAGCAACCTTTACGACGACATCACCAACAAGATCATCGCCGAGCTGGAGCAAGGGCGTCTACCCTGGGTCCAGCCCTGGGGTGCGGCGCCCGATACCGCCCCGCTGGGCCTGCCGAGAAATGCGTCAACCGGCCGGTCCTATTCCGGCATCAATATCCTGATCCTCTGGGGCGCTGTCATCCAGCATGGTTACCCTGGTCAATCGTGGCTGACGTTCCGTCAGGCGCTTTCGCTGGGTGGCAATGTCCGGAAGGGCGAACGCGGCACCACTGTCGTTTATGCCGACCGTTTCACCCCCGAGGACGAAAAGCGCCGTGCCCGCGATAAAGGTGAGGACGCGCATGCCATTCCGTTCCTGAAGCGGTTCACGGTCTTTAACGCCGCACAATGCGATGGTCTGCCTGATGACATCACCGCAGTCGCGCCGCCACCGCCGCCGGGCCTGATCGAACCTCGGGTCGAGGCGTTGATCCGGGCCACCGGCATCGAGTTCCGTATCGGTGGTAATCGCGCCTTCTATATGCCGTCGCTCGACTATGTGCAGGTGCCGCCTCCGCAAGCCTATTTCGAGCCGATCAACTGGCACCGGACGGCCCTGCACGAGCTGGGTCACGCCAGCGGCCATCACAGCCGCCTCAACCGCAATCTGACCGGCTCGTTCGGCTCGAAGAAATATGCCTTTGAGGAAATGATTGCAGAACAGACTGCGGCTTTCAGCTGCGCCGCGCTCGGGATCGTGCCGACCGTGCGTCATGCCGACTATATCGGGTCGTGGCTGGAGGTCATGCGCGAGGATTCCCGCGCCATCGTCCGCGCGGCCTCGCAGGCCAGCAAGGCGGCGGACTGGCTGCTGTCGCATCTGCCGGCCGAGGACGCCGGGGAGCCGGATGCCAGCGTAACCGAGACCGACCGGAGGGCTGCGGCATGATCCTCCTGACCGGCACACAGCGCGACCGTCTGCTGGCCAATGGTCGCCAGCGCGATCAGGATCACATCCCGGTCGTGAAGTTCTTCAACCCACTCGGTGAAGGCGTCTGGCTCGCCACCGAACTGGATGACGATGGCGACATCATGTTCGGCCTGGCCGATCTCGGCTATCCCGAACTGGGGTCATGGAGCCTGAGCGAGATGCAGTCAGTCCGGCTGCCCTTTGGCATGGGCATTGAGCGCGATCTGCTGTTCACCGGGGATTTCCCGATCTCGGTCTGGGCCGAGGCCGCCCGTGAAACCGGCAGCATCCGCGCCGCCGAGCGTCTGCTCTACCGCGTCGGCGCGGGCTTTTCCCGTACATCCGCCGATACAGAAAACCGGAGTGCCTGATTTCCGGGTTTCAGGTTCTGCGGCTGGCGTCGCTCTCTTCAGAGGAAGAGGGCGGCGCTTCGCTTCGTGACGGGCTGATAGCCGGAGAGAGAGGCTCACCGGCGTCCGTCATGGAGTCACTGACATGGCCACTGCCGTTCAGAAGATCACGCTGTCGTCCTCGCGCGACATTCCCTTCAACAAGCTGGTGCTCAGCCAGTCCAACGTCCGGCGCGTCAAGGCCGGGATCTCGGTCGAGGAACTGGCCGAGTCCATCGCCCGTCGCGGCCTGATCCAGTCCCTGCATGTCCGCCCGGTCGTGGATGCCGAGGGGAAGGAAACCGGCATGTTCGAGGTGCCCGCCGGCGGTCGCCGTTTCCGCGCGCTGGAACTGCTGGTCAAGCAGAAGCGCCTCGCCAAAATTGCGCCGGTTCCGTGTGTGGTGTCGGAGGCCAGCGCCGATCTGCTGATCGACGAGGTTTCGCTCGCCGAGAACATCGAGCGTGCTCCGCTGCATCCGCTGGATCAGTTCCGCGCTTTCCATGCCATGCGCGAAAAGGGCATGACCGAGGAAGCCATCGCCGCCGCGTTCTTCGTGGATGCCAAGGTGGTGAAGCAGCGCCTGCGTCTGGTTTCGGTCTCACCGGCATTGCTCGACATCTATGCCGAGGACGGCATGACGCTGGAACAGCTCATGGCCTTCACCGTCAGTTCTGACCATGCGCGTCAGGAGCAAGTCTGGGAAGCGATCAAGGATGGCTGGCAGAAGGAACCCTACCACATCCGGCGCTTGCTGACCGAAACCACGGTCCGCGCCGCCGACAAGCGGGCAGTGTTTGTCGGAATTGCCGCCTATGAGGAGGCTGGCGGCTGCGTGCTGCGCGATCTCTTTCAGCAGGACGATGGTGGCTGGCTGCAAGATCCGGTGCTGCTCGACCGGCTGGTGGGCGAAAAACTGAAGGCCGAGGCCGAAGCCATCGCCGCAGAGGGCTGGAAGTGGATCGAGGTCGCCATCACCTTTCCCTACGGTCACGATCATGGCCTTCGTCAGATTGTCGGCACTACGGTCGATCTGAGCGAAGAGGAACGCGCCACCCGCGAGGCATTGCGTGACGAATATGACCGGCTCGAAGCAGAATATGGCGAGGCTGACGAACTGCCTGACGAGATCGACGCCCGCCTCGGTGAGATCGAACAGGCGCTGGAAACCTTCGAGCGCCGCCCGATGACCTTCGAGCCGGAACAGATCGGCATGGCGGGTGTCTTCATCAGCATCGACACCGATGGCGCATTGCTGATCGAACGCGGGTATGTTCGCGCCGAGGACGAAACGCCTGCGGAACCGGAGGCTGAGATCATTGACCCGGAAACCGGCGAGGTGATCCAGCGGGCTGAACCGGAGGTGAGCCGCATGCATGCGGTTATCACGCTGGGCGGCCAGCCGGTCGAAACGGAGGAGGAAGACGAGGCCGACACCATCAAGCCGCTGCCCGATCGTCTGGTCAGCGAACTGACCGCGCATCGCACGCTGGCGCTGCGGGATGCGGTGGCGGTGAACCCGCATGTCGCCATGACGGCACTGCTCCACCGACTGGTCATGGATCGCTTCATGCCGCATTCCAGCAAAGGATGCCTCGAAGCGCAGGTCCGAAAAGTGGATCTGCCCGCACAGGCCGAAGATCTGCGCGATAGCGCCTCAGCCAAGGCCATTGCAGACCGGCACGAACGCTGGGGCGATCATGTCCCGGCAGACGATGCCGCTCTCTGGGATTGGCTGACCGATCTGGACGATGGTTCGCGCATGGATCTGCTCGCCCATTGCGTCAGCTACGGTATCAACGCGCTCTATGAAAAGCCCAACCCCCATAGCGGCACGGGCGTCAGTCAGCACGGGCTGAACATCCGCTTGTCACAAGCTGATCGGCTGGCCCGTTCGACCGGCCTCGACATGGTGGTCGTGGGCTGGCGGCCTACAGTTGGCAATTATCTAGGCCGCGTGACCAAGCCGCGTATCCTTGAAGCTGTGCGCGAAGGGGCCGGAGACCGGGCCGCCGATCTGATCGGGCACCTCAAGAAGGGCGACATGGCCAAGGAAGCCGAACGCCTACTGGCCGAGACTGGCTGGCTGCCTGAGCCGCTGCGCATGGTGGACGATGGTATCGAAGTCGATCCGACATCGGGCGCTGCGGCGGAAGTCGACGATCTGCCCGATTTCCTCTCCAGCGATGGCGAGGACGACCCGGCTGACGACGAGGAAGAACAGCATATGGTCGCTGCTGAATAGCACTCATGCGGGGCGGCTTCGGTCGCCCCGTTTACTACCCTCCGTTTCCGTAACTCGCCCGGTCCTCGTGATCGGGCTTTTTCTTTGGAGAGCCGCCATGGCTGCCAGCATCAGCATTGACGAAATCATCGCCCAGGATCGGGAGAACCGTCCGATTGAGCGCACGCTGCCCTGGGAGGAAACCCGCGACGGCATCACCGTCGTCGTGGAACCAAAGCCCCATTGGGCCGAAGAAATGCGGGTGTTCCGGCTCGATGCCCGTGAATATTGCCGCTACGCCGAATGGACTGCCCATGGCGGCCGCGCGCGCTTCTATGGTCATGTCGACACATCGGGCGACGATCTGATGATGAAAGCACGCGCCATGATCGCCCGCGAAATTGCCGATGGGCTTTGGAGCTGAAGGCCGGATCGCAGGGTGTTGGGCCGTGAGGATGGGAGGCCTGCACCGGACGGGTCCAATCCGGCTTCACCATGCAATCCGCCATCCCCACCAGGACAAGCGGCAGCCATCTCTGGCCTGAAGGGAACACGATCCTGGTACCAGCATGGTGGCAAGGCTGGCGCGGCAGAGCATCTGCGACGGGTATCCGGCATCCTGTCAGATGCGAAAAACCACCCCCGCTTCCATTCGCAAACCTTGGTCCGATCCGTCTCTTTGACATTCAACCCCAAAGGGGTCGGCTTACGCGCGCGTGCCGCCCTCGGGGATTCGGAAAAAGTCCGAACGCCCTCGGGTGATTGCAGATCCGGTCAGACACTTCGGGCGCCTGTCGCGCGGGGGATGGTCCCCCGCCTCCCAAGACAGGAGCCGGAACCCATGTCTTATGCAGATGCCACTGCCTTCGCCGCCAGCCTCGCCACCACGCTGATGGTCTCAATCGTCGTGTTCCAGGCCGGAGACGGCACCCACGCCGCTTGCCCCGCCGCCGAGTTCGACGGCGACGAGGATATGGTGAAGCTGGAGCTGGACCCGTGGGAATAAGGCGCGAAAGCGCCTCATCCCCGACGGCCCGAGGGCGGCAGCCCGTGCTTCGGGCCTTCAGCCTTGCGATGGTCGCCCATCGCCGGCAGCGGAACCGGGAACAAGCCCGGTCAGAGAGGAAGAGTGCGGGCCGTTCGGCCGTGACGGGTTGAGGGCTGGAGAGAGAGGCTTTCCGGCACCCGTCATGGAGTGATCCCGATGACCTTTGCCCGTTCCGAAACCTTCCGTTCCATCGGTCATATTCTGGCTGCCGATGTTCTGCCCGCGCTTTATCGGTCGCAAAAGCTGCCGCTGCGCATCTCGTGCCTCGGCGTGGCCAGTTACGACGCCGGTGACGATGCAAACAGCTTCGACCGCGTGATCCAGCTTGGGGAATGCCCGTCACCGGAAGGGGCTATACAAGCCGCAGCCTTGCGCGTGGCGCGCGGTGATATTTGCACGAGGCCGGACAGCTTCCCGTATTTTCAGCCGCGCATCATGCTCATTCAGGACCGCGATCAGCGCCTGGTCCTCGCCGGCGAAATCCGCGCCGGTATCATCCTTTGGCAACAGCCGGTGGCTACGGATGCCGAAGCCCGTCGGATCGTGACCGAAGCCAGCCGTCTGCGCGGCATGGCCTTCAGGACGCTGGCCCATGCAGATGCACGCGCGCTGCGCTACCGAGCCGCTGTGCTGGAGGCTCGGCTGGTCGATCCCTTCTGGCGCGAAACCTCCGCCGATCTGCTCCGTCTGCCGCAAGCGGCTTGAGCCTCACCCATTCTCCATCATCTCGCCCGGTCCTGCGCCGGGGGTTCTTATCTCAGGAGGCTGACATGGCCGACTATTTCACCCATTTCTCCTGCATTCTCGATGTTGGAACGCATGAGAATGCAGTTCGCGCACTTCATCTCTACACCGCACTGTCGGATCACAATGCCGGTGAAGACCCGCCCGAGAATGGCTTCCAGCTTTCCATCCAGCCGGAGCATCGCGGTTCTGAACTCTGGATGCACGATGATGGCAACGGCGATCCCGCGCATGTCATCAAATTCGTGCTTCGTTGTGCCAAACAGTTCAGCCTGACCGGCCTATCGGGGATGCAGTGGGCAAATAGCTGCTCACGCCCGAGGATCGACGGCTTTGCTGGCGGGGCGCATGTCCTCGATCTCGCTACCGGAGAGACGGTGGACTGGATCAATACCGGTGGCTGGCTTTCCACCGTGCTGGAGGGAGGCGATCCCTATGCCTGAGATCATTGAAACCACCGTCTATCGCCTCGACGAGCTTTCCGATGGGGCAAAGGACAAGGCCCGGGCGTGGTATCGCGAAGGCGGCTTCGACTATGGCTGGTACGATGCCGTCTATGAGGATTTCCAGCGCATCGCGGAAATCCTCGGGCTGAACCTCAAGACTCGCACCGTCCGGCTTATGGGCGGTGGCACACGGCAGGAACCCTGCATCTGGTTCCGGGGCTTTTCTTCGCAGGGGGACGGTGCCTGCTTTGAATCCTGGTATTCCTACCGCAAACATGCACCGCGCCTGATCCGGGAATACGCCCCACAGAACACCGAACTGCACCGCATCGCCGACGCCCTTCAAGCGATCCAGCGCCGCAACTTCTATCAGCTTCGCGCCGATGCAAGCCATCGCGGCCATTATTATCACGAATACTGCATGTCGATCTCGGTCGAGCGCGACAGCCCGACCTGGCAGGACATGACTGAGGATGCCGAGGAGACGATCGTCGAGGCGCTGCGCGATCTGGCCCGCTGGCTCTACCGCCAACTTTACCGCGAATATGATTATCTGTCCTCGGACGAAGTGGTCGATGAAACCATCGCCGCCAATGAATACACCTTCACCGAAGCCGGTCGTCGCTTCGGATGAACCCGGGAAGACACTGCCAAGCGCCCCGCCGTCCGGTCGGGGCGCTTTTTTTATGCTGCGCTCTGAGAGTGAGAGGTGGGCCGAAAAGGGTCAGGTCCGGGTGGTCGAGAGAGCGCTGTCCGGGCTTGTCCTTCCCGCTCTCCTGAGGTTCCCGACATGAACATGGTTTTCCCTGTGGCCAATCCGGTCACGCCGCTGGCGGCTGCGCCCGCGATCCTGGCTGCGGCCAATCTTCTGCTCCCCCATCTCGAACGCGGCCAGCGCGTCGATGCCGTGACCTTGCGCGGTGCTATGGAAACGGCCTTCGGCGCGTCCGATGCCACAGGCGCCTGGGACTGGAAGCTGGCCTATGAGGCCTGCGAAGTCGCTACCGTTCTCTTCCTGCGCAAATACGGAAAGGCGCTTTTCCGTAAAGCCGCGTCTCCGGCTGCACGGATTTCCGTGCTGGCAAAGATCGCCGGACTATTGCCCACGCAAACCCGGCGTTCCGAGGAAAGCCAGAATTTCCAGCAGTTTTCGACGCCGGTTCCGCTCGGCCTTGCCGCTCTGACGGCTGCCGCGATCACGCCTGATGACAGGGTTCTGGAACCATCGGCTGGCACCGGCCTTCTCGCGATTCTGGCGCAAACCATCGGCGGCTCGCTGATCCTCAACGAACTGGCCGATACCCGCGCCGATCTGCTGGCCCAGCTCTTTCCGGCCTTTGCCGTCACCCGGTTCGACGCCGCCCAGATCAACGATCATCTGGCCGCAGATGCCGTCCCGTCCGTGGTACTGATGAACCCGCCATTCTCGGTCATGGCAAATGTCAGCGGGCGTGTCGCTGATGCGGCCTACCGCCATGTTGCCTCGGCGCTGGCCCGTCTTGCCCCCGGTGGCCGCCTTGTGACGATCACCGGCGCAGGCTTTGGCCCCGAGGCTCCGGCCTGGCGGGACGCGTTCATCCGCTTGCAGGCGCGTGGCCGTGTGGTGTTCACCGCCGCCGTTGATGGCGCGGTCTATGCAACGCACGGCACCACAATCGACACGCGGCTGACAGTGATCGACAAGCTGCCCGCCGACGATCCGGCGAGTTTTCCGACCTCACCGGGAATTGCACCCGATATTGCCAAGCTGATCGGATGGATCGAGGCGCATGTCCCGCAGCGTTCGCCTGTCTCCTTGCCGAAGATCGTGGCGTCCGCTCCGACCGCCGCGCCGAAAACCGTGCGGGGCTATCTGGCCCGCGCGATAGCGGCGCGACCTGCCGCGGCTCCCGCCAATGATCCCGAGGGCGTCGAACTTGCCTATGAGACCGTGGACTGGACCCCACCGGAAGGCGCTCGCCTGTCCGATGCCATCTATGAGGAATATGCGCTGCAATCGCTGCGCATTGCTGGCGCGCAGCCGCATCCGACCAAGCTGGTGCAATCCGCCGCCATGGCTTCGGTCGCACCGCCCAAACCGTCCTACCGGCCCATCCTGCCCGCCGACATCTGCGCGCGTCTGTCGGACGCCCAGCTCGAAACGGTGATCTACGCCGGTGAAGCCCATGCCGATCATCTCGCGGGTGCCTGGACCGTGGACGAGCATTTCGACAATGTGAGCGCCGCGCCGGAGGATGCTGAAGGATCGATCCGCTTCCGCCGGGGCTTCATGCTCGGTGACGGAACCGGCGCTGGCAAGGGTCGCCAGTCTGCCGCCATTATTCTCGACAACTGGCTGCGCGGTCGGCGCAAGGCGATCTGGATCTCCAAATCCGACAAGCTGATCGAGGATGCGCAGCGCGACTGGTCGGCGCTCGGCATGGAACGGCTGCTGGTCACGCCGCTGTCACGCTTCCCTCAAGGCGCAAAGATCACGCTGTCGGAAGGCATCCTTTTTACCACCTATGCCACGCTTCGCTCCGACGACCGGGGCGAGAAGGTTTCGCGCGTCAAGCAGATCGTCGAATGGTTGGGGGCCGATTTCGATGGAGTCATTGTATTCGACGAGAGCCATTCCATGCAGAATGCCGGTGGCGGAAAAGGCGAACGCGGTGATGTTGCCGCCTCGCAGCAGGGACGTGCCGGCTTGCGGCTGCAGCACGCGCTGCCCGACGCCCGCGTGGTCTATGTCTCGGCGACCGGTGCCACCACCGTCCACAATCTCGCCTATGCGCAGCGCCTCGGCCTCTGGGGCAGCGATGATTTTCCGTTCCAGACCCGCGCCGAGTTCGTCGAGGCGATCGAAGCCGGCGGCGTTGCGGCGATGGAGGTGCTGGCGCGCGATCTGCGGTCCCTCGGCCTCTATACCGCCCGCTCACTCTCCTACGATGGCGTCGGATATGAACTGATCGAGCATCAGCTCACGGAGGAACAGCGGCACATCTACGACTCATATGCTGCCGCCTTCGCCGTGATTCATGGGAATCTGGACGCGGCCATGGAAGCCGCCAACATCACCGGCAGCGAGGGCACGCTGAACCGGCAGGCCAAGTCTGCGGCGCGTTCGGCCTTTGAAAGCACCAAGCAGCGCTTCTTCGGCCATCTGCTGACCTCCATGAAAACCCCGACCTTGATCCGGTCCATCGAGGCCGATCTGGAAGCGGGCCTTGCCGCCGTCATCCAGATCGTCTCGACCGGCGAAGCCCTGATGGAACGGCGGCTTTCCGAGATCCCGACCGAGGAATGGAACGATATTTCCGTCGATGTCACGCCGAGGGAGTATGTCGGCTCGTATTTGCAACATTCCTTCCCGGTGCAGCTTTATGAGCCGTTCAGCGATGGCGAGGGGAACCTGTCGTCACGCCCCGTCTTCCGCGATGGTCAGCCGGTGGAATGCCGCGAAGCCGTGGCCCGGCGCGACGAGATGCTGGAGCAACTCGGTTCGCTTCCGCCTGTCCCCGGTGCGCTCGACCAGATCGTGCAGCGCTTCGGCACGGATATTGTGGCAGAGGTCACGGGCCGCTCACGCCGGATCGTGCGCAAGGGCGATGGGGCATCGGCACGTCTTGCGGTCGAGAACCGTGCGCCTTCCGCCAACCTTGCCGAGACGTCGGCCTTCATGGATGACCAGAAGCGCGTTCTGGTCTTCTCTGATGCCGGTGGCACGGGTCGCAGCTATCACGCCGAACTCTCGGCGAAAAACCAGCGGTTGCGTGTGCATTACCTGCTGGAACCGGGCTGGAAGGCCGATGCCGCCATCCAGGGGCTGGGCCGCACCAACCGGACCAATCAGGCGCAGCCGCCGCTGTTCCGGCCCATCGCCACGGATGTCAAAGCCGAGAAGCGCTTCCTTTCAACTATCGCCCGCCGCTTAGACACGCTGGGCGCGATCACCCGCGGCCAGCGCCAGACCGGCGGCCAAGGGCTGTTCTGTCCCGAGGACAATCTGGAATCCGCCTATGCCCGCGATGCGTTGCGCCAGCTCTATCTGCTGATCGTGCGCGGCAAGGTCGAGGGTTGCTCGCTCGAACGGTTTGAATCCGCTACCGGCCTGAAGCTGATGGACTCGACCGGCATCAAGGACGAACTGCCGCCGATCACCACCTTTCTCAACCGCCTGCTGGCGCTGACCATCGAGTTGCAGGGCATCCTGTTCTCGGCCTTCGAGCAGCTTCTGCAGGCGCGGATCGACGGGGCGATTGCATCCGGCACCTATGACATGGGGCTGGAAACGCTGAAGGCCGAAAGCTTCATCGTCACGGACCGGCAGGTGATCCACACCCATCCGGGCACCGGCGCGGAAACTCGGCTCCTGACCCTCACCGAGCGCAAGCGCAATCAGCCGGTCACGCTCGATGCAGTCTTGGCTGAACTGGATGATCCCCGCGCAAGATTGCTCATCAACGAGCGATCCGGTCGCGCCGCCGTGCAGATCACGACCACCAGCGTCATGCTGGATGATGGCGAGATCGAACGGCGTGTGCGGCTGATCCGGCCCATGGAGGCGATGAACATTCCGGTGCGGGCGATGGGCGAGACCCATTGGATCGAGGCCGGCCGTGCCGCCTTCACCGCGGCCTGGAAGGCGGAACTGGCCGAGGTGCCCGAGTTCACCGACAGCATCCTGCATATGGTGACAGGTTTGCTTCTGCCAATCTGGAAACGCCTGCCGCAGGACTCCTCCCGCGTCTATCGGCTCCAGACCGACGAGGGCGAGCGCATCATCGGTCGCCGGGTATCGCCGGCTTGGGCTGCCAATGCTTCGGCCAGTGGCGTCACCCGCAGCCTGACACCGGATGCCGCCTATGCCGCGCTGATCGAAGGTCGCACGATCCTTGATCTCGCCGAAGGGCTGCAACTGCGCCGCGTCCGGGTCATGGGCGCTAACCGCATCGAACTGACCGGCTTTACTGACGCAATGCGCGACCGGCTGCGGGCCTATGGCCTCTTCAGCGAGATAATCTCCTGGAAACTGCGCTTCTTCGTGCCGGTCGATGCGACGGGACCGGAGATCACCGGCAAACTGCTTGACCGCTTCCCGGTTGAACGCATCGGTGAGCGGGAGGCCGCATAATGGCGCATCTCAACGCTTCCGAACTGGCGCAGCGTCTCGGCCGGCAGGCCGAGGCAGTGTGCCGGCACTATCTTTCGAATGGTCGCAAACAGGGCAACTACTGGCAGGTTGGAGATGTCCGAAACACGGCTGGCCGATCCATGTTCGTCCGGCTGCACGACAGCGTGAAAGGCATTGCCGGTAAATGGCAGGACTCGGCCACGGGTGAATATGGCGATCTGCTGGACGTGATCCGGGACTCGCTCGGTCTGATCGACTTCGCAGACGTTGCCGAAGAAGCCCGGCGCTTCCTCAGCCTGCCGCATCCTGAACCGCAGCCGCCATCCCGTCCGTCCCGAACGCCGGCACCATCGGGATCATCCGAGGCCGCACGACGCCTCTGGCGCATGACGCAGCCGCTGATCGGCAGTATCGCAGAAGCGTATTTACGCGGACGCGGCATTACGGATTTACGCCAGACCGCAAATCTGCGCTTCCATCCCAATTGCTACTGGCGGCCTGAGGGCGATGGCCCGACCGAAACATGGCCCGCCATGATCGCCGCCGTCACTGACCTCGATGGCAGGATCACCGGCGCACACCGCACATGGCTGGCCCCGGACGGTTCCGGCAAGGCGCCTGTCGATCCGCCGAGGAAGGCAATGGGCGACCTGCTCGGACATGCAGTGCGTTTCGGTGATACGCGGGACGTCATGGCAGCAGGGGAAGGTATCGAAACCATCCTGTCGCTGCGTCAGGCTCTGCCCACCATGCCGATGGTTTCCGCACTCTCGGCCGGACACCTCGCGGCCATCCTGTTCCCGCCGCACCTGCGCAGGCTCTATATCGTCCGCGACAACGATCCGGCAGGTGACAGCGCCCGTGATAGCCTGGTGGACCGGGCGCACGAGGTCGGGATCGAGACCATCACGCTCTCGCCCATGATGGGGGACTTCAACGAAGACCTCACAACTCACGGGCTGGAAGCTGTTCGGGCAGAGATCCGGGTGAAAATCGCTCCCGAGGACGTCAGCCGCTTCATGGCTTCAAGTGCATAGCCGGTACGGGGCCGTGATCGGGGCGTTCCGATCCTGTCATGCGCATAGGCTGCATCCTGTCATCAGTAGAGGACCGCGCCTTGGCCTTCTGAGAGGGCGATCGGCCCACAAACGCTCCGGTCAGGCAATGGCGGCGCCCGACTGATTTCCGTCGGCGGGCAAGCCCGCCTTTACAGCGCGAGACAAATCAGCCGGGCTTTGCCATCAAGGCCCTCGCCAGAGGCTCGCGCTGCCAGACCAGAGCGCCCGTGAGCTTTCGTCGCCATGAAGGCCGCGACGGTCGCGGTCCAACTGACGGAAGCATCCCATGTACGCGCACGACGATTTCGAACCCGATCACCGCACGTCCCCGACCGGCCACGCCATCGAAGAACTCGAACTCTACGGCTACCGCCCCTCGGAAGACGAGGCCGATCCCCGGATCACACCCGAAGATCACGTCATCCAGGGCGCAGTCTCCGACATCTTCGACGCTCTGATTTCCACCATGGCCGACACCAGCCTCGATTTCGACCTCGACGAAATCCTCTGGTCCACCGTCAACACCTTCCACCGCGCTGTCGAGCGGATCGAGACCAAACTCGACGATAACGAGCAGGCACAGAAGCGCCTTCAGCGCGAACAGGATGGCAGCGAGGTCAAATCCGTCCAGCTCGAAACCCTGATCGGCGCGGGCCAAAGCCTGATCGAGCGCCGCGACAGCATGGAAACCTTCCGCGATACCGCCGCCGACATCTATCTGCGCACCATCGGAACGCCCTGGTCACAACGCTCCGGGTCACGGGTCAACCATCGCCAGATGACTTCGGCCATGATCGACAGCCGCGACTTCATCGCCGCAAAACGCCGGGCTGACAACGAGGTGCTGCTGCCCGCCGGACCAAAGATCGCCTTCTCGGGTGGAGACACCACCGATCATCGGACGATCTGGGCCAAGCTCGATCAAGTCCACGCCAAGCACCCGGACATGGTGCTGATGCACGGCGGATCGCCCAAGGGTGCGGAACGCATCGCGGCCACCTGGGCCAATAACCGCAAGGTCGCACAGGTCGCTTTCAAACCCGACTGGGCGAAACATGCCAAGGCAGCACCCTTCAAGCGCAACGACCAGATGCTCGCCACGATGCCGATCGGAGTCATCATCTTCCCCGGCACGGGCATTCAGGACAACCTGGCCGATAAGGCCCGCAAGATGGGCATCCCGGTCTATCGCTTCGGGACCGGCAGCGCGTGAACGCTGCCTTCCCACCTCATCATGAGCATGACGATAGCGCTCGCCGACCATTCCATGTCGCACAGACAGGCATATTCATGCTATATGTCGCAGTGCGCCGTGGTGGTGGTGGAAGGCGCAACCGTCCAACCTTTTGCACGGAGACACCACCATGATCGTTCTTGGAATCCTCGTTTCCATCGCAGCCATCGGCGCCATGTGCTGGTTGCTGTTCAATCTCGCCGTATTCGCCCTGCCGTTCTTCATCGGTCTGAACTCAGGCATCTGGGCCTATGGCACAGGAGCTGGTTGGCTCGGCGGCATCGTCGTCGGTCTTCTTGCCGCTGGTCTAACACTGGCCGTCGGTCAAGGCCTGCTCATGCTGATCCGCCCGATCTGGGCGCGTCTGCTAATTGCTCTGGCCTTCGTCGCTCCGGCGGGGATGGCCGGATTCTATGCCACGCTCGGTATTGTCAAACACATGATGCCGTCTGAGACATGGCAGATCATCTTCTCGGTGATCGGCGCGGTTGCAGTGGGCGTGACGGCGTTCCTGCGCGTTGCGGGCATGGCGGCAGCCGGTCCAGCGAACGAGAGCTTCGCGCGCGCTTGAAATTCCTTGCGTGGTTACTTGGAGCCCAAAGTGACACATCCGTGCCAGCGCGTTGTCCGTTTTCCTTTGGTGAAAGTAACAATACGTATTAGTTTGATCGGATGATTGATGTCGACGAAATACGTAATCCACAAATTCAGATGTTCGGGCTGACAGGGGCAGACACCGTCTACACGTTTTACCATGACGAGACGAACAACATCCGCAAGCTTCATGTCGGCGAGCAGGGGCTAAACGTCCCCGAGCTGAAAACATTTGTTCTCGGCGGCGTTGTTCATGAAGGACCGCAGCGCCCACTGGACCTTTCGTCGCTTCGCCAGGTTATGCGCATTCAGCCTTCAGCGCATGAGATCAAACTTAAACATGTCGCGAAGGGTGAATTCCTTGACATCCTTAAATCGAGCAAGTTAACCGCGTTTTTGCAGTGGATCGCCGACAACGACCTGATGCTGCACTATCACGAGCTTGATCCCTTGTACTGGTCGGTTGTCGATGTGATCGACTCCATTTTGCCAGAACTCGGGAACTCAATGCTGATTGAATATCATGCACTCTTGAAAAGCGATTTCGCAGAAATCGTCAGGCATGAGCTGCCGTTTGTGGTCGATCTGTTCCGCCGGTATGATTATCCGGATATCGTTCCGCAGAACCGAGAGCCGTTTCTGAACGAGCTGATCGATCTTGTTGAAAGAAATGCGGGCCTTCTTGATGAAGGGATGAATGCAATGATGCTCAAGGGCGTCCTGCAGGCAGGCCGTTCTCTGGATGAGCTTGCGTTTATCGAAGGGTTTTCCGCGCGTAAACTGATTGAAGATTTCAGCGCCTTTTATCGCAACCGTGTAGCCGTTTTCAAAAATTCTAAGCACATCATGGACATGGAAACAGAAATCCGTGATGCTTTCGAGGACGTGCAGCTTTCCTGTAATGGCGAGCCTTTCACTAATTACCTATTTTCAGATTCGCACTCGGAAGCCGGAATTCAGCTCTCGGACATTGCAGTCGGCGTGATTGGCAAGATGCATACTTATCTGTCCCAAACATCGGCGGAAGAGGTCGACAGAGAACGTGCGGCCCTGACTGGAGCTGCTCTGGAAAATGCCGAATTGCTCCGCGACCTGATCGATAATTCCAATGCCGCCAATCGGGCGTTTCTACATCACGTTGCCAGCCTACATGACATTGATAAACTGGATCGGTTTCTTCGCTTTGCCGATGGTCGATATGCATAGAAACCGCAGACTGAGTACACACGATGTGTAGAGCTCAGTTTCCTCACTAGAACAAGGGAAAGAAAGGTAGCTTTGTCCCGCAGAACAGTCATGGCCTCCATCGTAGCATAGCTGCTTTTCGACCCAAAGTGGGCCTGGCGGCAGCCGGTCCAGCGGACGGGAACCTTGCACGCACCTGAACCGCAACGATCCGTTGATGGCGACCAGAAGCGGGAGTGGATCATCTTCCATCTTCGTCAGGAAAATGGTGGCAGACAGCGACCAGGCATCGGTTCAGCTTGAGTCACAGACGCGGCCCATAGGAGCGCAGAACTGTCCGCAGCAGCGTTTGTGGTCTGACCAGAACCCGGTTGGGGGCAATGCCGGTAGAACAGGCCGGGAAGAAAGATGCGCATGGCCTGAGACGCAGGGCGACAGGCAAGGCCGGTGTTACCCGTCTGGTCATCATGATGGGCTTCAAGATTGCCACGTCTCCGTTCAGCCCCCCGTGTCTCGACCGCTCCAAACGGCCTCTTCAATGGCCTGATCTGGCCGAAGAACAGCGCGATGCGCTTCGACCGCTTTAGCGCAACAGCGTCGTCACAACTTTCTTCCCCTGACGGCAGAGCCGCCATTCCGCGCGGAACAAGAAAGTTCCTCCTGTGCTGTCCAGCCCCCAAAGGGCGTGCGCCAGCGTTCGTCTCCGGCCCGTCGATCGCCATAGAGGCCGCAATGGTGCGGGCTCGGAAACGGAAAACGGAGACTTAAAATGGCAACCATCGGCACCTTCAAGAAGACCGGCTCGAACGACTTCACCGGCGAAATCGTCACCCTCAGCGTCCAGGCCAAAGGCGTGCGCATCGTTCCCGACCTGCGCGCCACCGGCGAGAACGCCCCCAGCCACCGGGTTCTGGTCGGCCGCGCCGAAATCGGCGCCGCCTGGTCCAAGCGCTCCAACGAGGGCCGCGACTATCTGGGCCTCAAGCTGGACGATCCGAGCTTCAACGCCCCGATCTATGCCAACCTCTTCGATGACGAAGAAGGCGACACCTTCTCCCTCATCTGGTCCCGCCCCAACGGTCGCCGCGGCGACTGAGGCGCGGAACAAAGGCCCCGACCGCAAGGTCGGGGCCTTTCTCATACCCGCAGGAACGCTGTCACGCCCACCGCAACCGCTACACCCGGTTCTCCACCCGCACGCCGGGCATGCGGACGAACTCCTTTTACCACGATCAGCTACTCGCTGCGGGCGTGTGCGCCGATCTGCATGTCGTGCGGCCCGCAATGCGTGCCCGCGCGCTCCAACTCGGCGCGGGCCTGCCCAAAATGGGCGGCCGCCTTGTCGCCCTGCGGGCCGCGCTCTCGTCTGCGCCGGAACCGCGCAATCGCGCGTTTGCGCCATTCGGCTTCGATCACTGGCACCGGAATGTCGTCAGGGTGTCTCCCATGTGACGCGCTAAAGTGCTAACGAGAGATTCTTTAATGGATTGATCGGGTTAGGCGATCCACTTATCGCGTTAGATACGCTACCGCAAAACCATTCGATACCGCAGCCTTTTCAAGTCGGACGTAGCCTTGTGCCGTCCGGCTTTGGGAGGACGCGCCATGCAGAGCATAGATTGGCGTACTCCGGCGGCCTATAAACGCATTAAAGACCTTCCGCCCGCCGGTTTCGCCTGGGAATATCTTCGTCGCAACGAAGACTATCGCCGTGACGTCGAGAGACTCGCGCATAGGAGAGAACCCGCGGGAGAAGAGGTTAACGCCTTTGCTTCCCGCTGGGGGGTGCGATTTCGCACACGACCCCGACGCGCAGCCTGACGGCGCACCGCCTTTCTGGTCGCCGCATTTCAATCCGCAGGCCATTATTCTGTCTCCGGTCGAGCAGAACGATCCGGATGGCGGGCGGCTTGTCGCTCTTGCACATCTGGATGGCCTGATCCTGCGCCGCGCACCGGATGGCTGGCACGCAATCTGGCGTGTCGGTGGGATGCAGCATCAATTCTGGCTGCCACAGGGCGCAATCGATGCGGCTGCTTTCTATGCTGCAATCTTGCCCATGGATGAGTTCATGGAATTACGCGCCCATGCGGCTCGCCGCCTCTGGCGGTGCCTGACGGGCCGCTCTCCGGGGCCGGATATTCGCGCCATGCCAGCGCAGCTTCGGCAATGGCACCTTCTGTCGCTGCGGGCGCTGGACGCACGGCTGCACGGCGAAAGCTATCGCGCCGTTGCCGAAGTCCTGCTCGGCTTCCGTGGCGACAAGGAAGATTTCGAGACTGATCCGCGCAAGAACAAGGCACGTCGTCTTGTTGCCCACGGCATCAGGATGATGCGCGGAGGCTATCGGCTGCTTTTGCATTATCCGGTCAAGCCGATTCCACGATCAAAAGGCGACTGAGGCAATCTCACCGATTCCTGTTTGCCGCAGCCTGTTCCAGTATTTGCCTGTAACCTTCCCGCGACAGCCATTGAGCGCGTTCGAGATGGCTCTGCCAGCATCGCCGGGTGCGCATCTCATCTGATGCCGGATCGCGGTGCAGAACAATTCGCGCCACTTCCTTCCAGTCGGCTTCCTCGGACTTGGCGTCCAGAATACGCAGATAGGTCACGAAGTGCTGCTCGTCATAGGCGGTGATGATATGGCCGGACGGGGCTAGATCATCTACATCGGGGTCAAGTTCGACGGGTGCTTTCACGGTCATTCCCCTTCTTTCAGAAGAGTTTCTGCGGTTCGCCCCCGCAATAAAACTCTCTGACTCCTGGTGATCGGGGAGTTAGTAACCGTGACTAGACGGCCCCATGGCCTTTAGCTGGAAAGCCTGTTGCATACGCCACAGGCTCCCCGACCATAGGGTCAAGGAGTATGGTGCCGTCACGGCCGACACCAACCGCTAGTCAGGGGTTACTACGCCCCCGGAGCAGTGCGTCTGCTCCATCTGTATTAATAGCCGAACTGCGTGCGGATGTCTTGGGCGAATCCGCATCGGCCTCCCTGAGTCGCTGAAATCTCACGTCTTTTCGCGCTGACACAGCCAATTTCAGGGGTGCCGTCTGCGCAGGGGCACAAATGCGGCACGCTACACACCGCCGATCACTTCCCATGGCTCGCCATAGCGCGCCGCCGTCTCCGGCAGCCGCATCAACCTGACGAACCGGAGGTGATCTCATGGCCGAGCGCCGAAACGCGGACCTTCCACCGCGCATGCTGCGTACTCAGGAAGCTGCACGTTTCCTTGGTATTTCTCTTCGCACGCTGGAAAAGCATCGGACCTACGGGACCGGTCCGACCTATCGCAAAATCGGTGGCCGGGTTCTCTACACGGTCGAGGATCTTCAGGCCTGGGCCGACATCGGCGCACGCAAATCCACCAGTGACAAGGACGCCGGCACGGTCTTTCCGGCTCGCCCCCTGACGCCTGAAGAGCGGAGCAAGCTCTGAATGCGGCGCGTCGATCACCCTGAAGCCCTGCGACGAGAAGGCGGTAGCGAGCGCAGCCACCTCGATCCCTTCGTGGTCGCAACCGGCGATGCCAGTCCGCGCGACCAGCGCGATCTGATGGAGCGGCCTTTCTTCTCGCTGGCGAAGACGCCGCGCACGAAGCCGATCCTCTACAAGACCGCCGATGTCGAGGTGCAGGTGTTCGGGATGCCCGAACATGGAATGGCGACGATCTGGGATGCCGATGTGCTGATCTGGGCTGCAAGCCAGATCGTTGCCGCCGAAAACAACGGTATCAAGACATCCCGCTTCTTCCGCTTCACGCCCTATCATCTGCTGCGCGCCATCGGCCGCGACACCGGAAACCGGCAATATCTGCTGCTGAAGGCAGCGCTTGCCCGGCTGCAATCCACGGTCGTCGCCACGACGATCCGTAACGGCAAGCATTGGCGCCGCCGCCAGTTCTCTTGGATCAACGAATGGGAGGAGATGACCACGCGCGACGGTCGCGTCGAGGGCATGGAGTTTGTCCTGCCCGAGTGGTTCTACAACAGTGTCCTTGACCGTTCTCTGGTCCTGACCATCGACCCGGATTATTTCCGGCTGACCGGCGGTATCGAGCGCTGGCTCTACCGTGTTGCCCGTAAACATGCCGGACATCAGCCGCATGGCTGGTTGTTCGAGGTTGCGCACCTCTACCAGAAATCCGGCAGCATGGCCCGGCCATCGGACTTTGCGCTCGACCTGCGCCGCATTGCTGCCCGCCAGCCGTTGCCCGGCTACCAGCTCAAGATCCTGCGCGAGGATCGCCGCGAACTGCTGCGAATCCGCCCCGAAAACCTATCCACAGTGCCTGTGGATAACATTGTGGGTGCCGTCGGTACATCAGGCGCAAAGGGTATCGGTACATCAGGCGCAGCACTATCGGCACATCAGGCGCACGAACCCCAGTTAAGCCTCTGGAACGAAAAGCAGAATCCGGCTGCTAACTTAGAATCTAACATAGAATCTAACTTTTCTTCTTTGACGCGCGCGCGTGAAAGGCACGGTCCCAGTGCCACTTCCCGCCGACCTGGGCGGGGTACGCCATGATCGTCGCGCTGCTCAATCAGAAAGGCGGCGTGGGCAAGACCACGCTGGCGCTGCATCTCGCCGGAGCCTGGGCTGCGCAAGGCAAGCGCGTCATCCTGATTGATGCCGACCCGCAAGGCTCCGCACTCGACTGGTCGCAGCGGCGCAGCCATGAAGGGCTGCCAAGGCTGTTCACTGTCATCGGCCTTGCCCGCGATACTCTGCACAGGGAAGCGCCGGAACTGGCGCGTGACGCCGATCATGTCGTCATTGATGGTCCGCCCCGTGTCGCCGGCCTGATGCGCTCAGCGCTGCTTGCAGCCGATCTGGTGCTGATCCCCGTACAGCCATCGCCCTTCGATGGCTGGGCCTCGGCCGAGATGCTGGTGCTTCTGAACGAAGCACGCATCTATCGCCCGGAGCTGACCGCCCGTTTTCTGCTGAACCGATGCGCTGCGCGCACGGTCATCGCCCGCGAAACGGCAGAGACACTGGCGGACCATGATCCGCCCTTGCTGGCCACGACGATCGGCCAGCGTGTCGCCTTCGCCGAAGCCGCACAGACCGGGCGACTGGTCTCAGAGACCGATTGCGGCGAACGGGCCGCACAAGAGGTCACAGCGCTGGCGGCCGAGATCGATGGCCTCGGTGTCGGGAGGATCGTGCCATGACACGTCCGCCCGTCAAATCCGGCTTCGTATCGCGTCCGGGCAATCCCGATAGCTGGGTCAGAGCCGCCGATGCGCCGGCAACCGGCAAGACGGCTACGGAGGCGTTCACCGCGCGCCTGACCATCGACATCACGCCCGAACTGCGCGGGCGCATCAAGGTTGCCGCTTTCCGGCGTGGCGTCACCGTCGCCGTGATGCTGCGCGAGCTGCTGGTCCGCGAGTTTCCACCCACCGAAGGAGATCAGCCATGACCGGTAAAACCGTGCGTGCAGCGCACGAACATCCGCTGGCAGACGGGGCTGCACCGTTCACCACATTGGTCGAACTGACCTTCCAGAAGAAGAAGGTCGAGCGGTGGATACGCTTCGGCCGCAAGAGCTTTGAGCAGATCATCGACCGCCGTCGCAGTCTGATCGGTTTTGCGCCAGAAAGCATCTTCGCCTTCGTCCGTTGGGCCTCCAACGATTACGGCACCATCGTCTCGCGGCTCGACATCCTACGCGCTGTCGGGCGTGGCGAACCGTACCAGACCGTGCCCTTCGTTCGTCCTGGCGGCGAGATCCTGCTGCGTATCGATGGCTGGCGACAAGTCCAGCGAGTGTTGGCCCTGATCGATGCTGTGGACGCGCTCGGCGTCGATCCGGCGGATGTTGCGCCGGACCATTGGCGACACGTCCACAACCGTTTGAGTGCTGGTCAGGAACCCAATCCCTAGGCTCCAGACCCATTGATTTTGGGGTTTTGGCGTGATTCAGGCTCTGTGAGGAGACCTGATCGATGAGCAATCTATATTGGCTGAGCGATGCTCAGATGGCGCGCCTTGCGCCTTTCTTTCCCAAGAGCCATGGCAAGCCCCGCGTGGACGATCGTCGCGTCCTCAGTGGCATAATATTTATCAACCGCAATGGGTTGCGGTGGTGCGATGCGCCGAAAGAATACGGCCCGGCGAAGACCCTTTACAACCGGTGGAAGCGATGGAGCGACAACGGAGTCTTCGCCCGGATCCTGGTCGGGCTGGTCACTGAGCGCGCCGAGCACGAGACGATCATGATCGACGCGACGTATTTGAAGGCACACCGCACCGCATCAAGCCTTGGGGTGAAAAAGGGGGGCGCGGGCGCCAGATCGGGCGCACCAAAGGCGGCATGAACACAAAGCTGCATGCCGTTGCTGATGCCAAGGGGCGGCCGATCGGGTTTTTCATGTCGGCTGGGCAGGTCAGCGATTATACTGGCGCGGCGGCACTGCTAAGCAGTCTGCCGAAGGCGGGGTGGCTGCTCGGAGATCGGGGTTACGATGCCGATTGGTTCAGAGATGCGTTGAAAGACAAGGGGATAAAGGTCTGCATCCCAGGCCGGAAGTCCCGCAAGAAGGCGGTGAAATACGACAAGCGGCGTTATAAACGGCGCAACCGCATCGAGATCATGTTCGGTCGCCTCAAGGACTGGCGGCGCGTGGCGACCCGATACGACCGGTGTCCAGAGACCTTCTTCTCAGCCATCATCCTCGCCGCAACCGTCATGTTCTGGCTATGAGCAAGAACGAGTCCTGAGCCTACACGCCGGATCGCCATGCCGCATGGGTCAGCCGCCGGAGGATCGCGCCATGAGCCGCCGTCATATCATCGCCGTGTCCATGCTGGCCGTCGGTACTCTTGTCGCCACGGCTGTTGCCGATCTGCCAACCCGGCTGATCTGGAATGCAACCGCCAGCGCGCCGATTGGCTTCTACACAGTTGCTCCCGCCGATGCGCTCGAAGTTCCCGAACTGGTCGCCATCATGCTGTCTGAGCCGCTGGAGCGGTTCATGGTCGAGCGTGGCTATATCGGACGCGGCGTGCCGCTGTTGAAGCGCGTCCTTGGCCTGCCGGGACAGCGCGTCTGCCGCAACGGTGCGACTATTACCGTCGATCATGTCGAGATGGGGGATGCGCTGGAGCGCGACCGCATGGGCCGCGATCTACCGGTCTGGCAGGGCTGCTTCATCATCCGCGATGGTGAACTCTTCCTCATGAATTGGGACATCCGGGACAGCCTGGACGGCCGTTACTTCGGACCTGTTCCCGCCAGTTCCGTCATCGGCCGGGCGCGTCCGCTCTGGACCGATGAGGAAGGCAATGGCCGCTACGAATGGCGGGCTGCTACGCATTGAACCTACGCCAAATCCACAAACACAGGAGACATACCATGCCACAGATCGGTCAATTTGCGCGTGACGCATCCGGCTTCGCCGGTCAGCTCGTCACGCTAACCATGAAGCGCGATCTCGTCATCGTGCCCGCCGAACACTCCGATGCGGAGAATGCGCCGGACTATCGCGTCCATTACATTGAACATGACGGGCCGGAGGTCGGGGCTGCTTGGAAACGCACCGGCGAAAAGGCTGGCGAATATCTCTCGGTGCTGCTCGACGATCCCGCCCTGCCGCAGCCGATCCGCGCCAACCTGTTCCGCGACGACGATGCAGGCTCGTCATGGTCGCTGCACTGGAGCCGTCCGCGGCCCCGCGAAGATCGGGACTGAGATCATGCGATCCCGCGCCCTTCTTCTCCTCACGGCCCTTCTGTCGGCTGGCAGCGGATTGACGCCAGCGATTGCGCAGGTCACGCCGCAACCCGCGCCTGTCACTGTGCATCCCCATGCTGCTTTCATTGCCGAGGCGTCACAGCGTTTCGGCATTCCAGAGCACTGGATTCGGGCCGTGCTGCGTGTGGAAAGCGCGGGCGATGTGCGCGCCATCTCATCGGCGGGGGCAATGGGACTGATGCAGGTCATGCCCGATACCTGGGCGGGCCTGCGCAGTCGCCATGGCCTCGGGCGCGATCCTTACGATCCGCGCGACAACATCCTCGCAGGTACGGCGTATCTGCGCGAGATGTGGGACCGCTATGGCAATGTCGCGGCCATGCTTGCCGCCTACAATGCCGGTCCCGGCCGCTATGACGAGCATCTGGCGACAGGCCGCACTTTGCCCGTAGAAACACGTGCCTATGTCGCCACGCTCGCACCTGTTCTCGGGCATACGGCTGCGCCTGATGTGCCGACGATCGTGCCGCCGTTACCGCCGGATTGGCGCGAAGCTCCGCTCTTCGTTGCGCAATCCAACGGCAATTCGGCGGCAGCCAGTCAGCAGTCGAACGACGTCCGCGCAACCGTTCCTCTACGTCATTCCGTCGATCAGGAGCCGCAGGACGGCGGCATATTCGTGGCCCGTGCGAGCAATGGAGATGCACCATGAGCATGGCGTCTCCACGCGCTTTCGGTCCGCTTCCGGTGTGCAGTCAGGCAGGGGGGCGCCTGGCTGTATTCCCGGCAGGAAGGGCAAAAAGGGCAGGGAAGGCGGAGGGCAAGATAAAGGAAACCGGCACCCTGTCGGGTCGTTTTCTGGGCAAGCCCTTGTCTGCACACTGTTTTGGGGCGCCGCGCACGGCACCCTGCTTTTGGGCCTCGCGTGCCACGACATGGCGTAAAGCCTTGGCTTTACTGGGTTTTGACCGGCACTATAGCCGAATATCTGCCGTTTGCGTGCCTAAACGGTATGGAATGCGCTCATGAGCGCCGACGACGAGAACCGCTTTCGACCTAAGCCAGGTCGGATCAAATCCGACGTGCCGAAAGCGGGTAGGGCGAATAGCTTTCTGACGCAGGCGAAGAAGCTGGCGCGTCAGCACAGCAACAGCCCCGGCAGATCTTCATCATTCGCATCACGGACGTCCTCGTCGCCTTCATCTGGTTCGGCCGGAAAGAGCGGGAAGGCATTGCGGGCTGGCAAAGGTCCGGGCGTCAAGCGTGGCCGTGGCGCGGCCTTTGTCCGCGCCCGAACCCTGTCTGGCGGGTGGCGGCACAGTGCGGCCGGTGCGCGCCGCGTCGTCGTCAAAACCCGCTACGTCCAGAGCGCGGGGAAGAATGGCAAAGGGGCTGCCCATCTGCGCTACATCCAGCGCGACGGCACTTCGCGCGATGGCGAGCGCGGCCAGCTTTATTCCGCCACCGAGGACCGCGCCGATGGAGATGCGTTCCTTGACCGCGGCAAGGATGATCGCCACCAGTTCCGCTTTATAG
This sequence comes from Ketogulonicigenium vulgare WSH-001, assembly GCF_000223375.1. Classification (NCBI taxonomy): domain Bacteria; kingdom Pseudomonadati; phylum Pseudomonadota; class Alphaproteobacteria; order Rhodobacterales; family Roseobacteraceae; genus Ketogulonicigenium; species Ketogulonicigenium vulgare. Next base: position 36,695 of record NC_017386.1, read on the forward strand.
TTTCGCCCGATGATGCCGCCGATCTTTCCGACCTCACCGAACACACCCGCGATCTGATGAGCCGCATCGAGGCCGACCTTGGTACGAAACTCGATTGGGTGGCGGTCAATCACCACAATACCGGCCACCCCCATGTCCATGTCATTGTTCGGGGGAAGGACGATCTGGGCGAGAACCTGGTCATCAATGGCGACTATCTCGCCAATGGTATTCGTGAGCGGGCAAGCGAACTGACCACGCTCGAACTCGGTCCCGTGACCGAGATCGAGCAGAGCCGGAAGCTGTCTGCCGAAATCGATCAGGATCGCTTCACCCGCATCGACCGCGCCATGACCGAGGAGGCCGATGAAAGGTTCCTCGATCTGCGCCATGAACCGACAGATGCACGCCGCCAGTTCAACCGGACGCTTCGCCTGCGCCGTCTCGCCAAACTGGAAAAGATGGGGCTGGCCACGGAACATACACCGGGCGTCTGGGAGCTTGGCGCGAAGATGGAACCGGCGCTGCGTGAACTCGGTGAGCGCGGCGACATCATCCGCAATATGCACAAGGCGCTGAAGGCCGATGGGCAGGAACGCGACCCGATGACCTTCCAGCTTCACGATGCAGCACCCGCGGCATCCATCACCGGCCGCGTCGTGGACAAATATCTCACCGACGAGATGGGTGAGAACCTGACGCTCGTGGTGGACGGCATCGACGGGCGAACACACCATCTTCCCGGCATTGATCCGGCCCGCGTCGAGGACGCTCGGATCGGCAGTATCGTGGAAGTCGGTCCCGCCGATACGGCACAGCGTCCCTCTGACCGGACTATCGCTGCAATCTCGGAGAATGGTATCTACCGACCAAGCCGCCACCTCGAACAGGCGAAGTTCGAGGGACGTGTGCCGGGTGGTGATTACGAGCGCTATGTCGATGCCCATGTCCGGCGACTGGAGGCGTTGCGCCGTGCCGGTATCGCTGAACGGACCGACGCTGACCAGTGGCGCATCCCCGATGACTTCGAGAGCCGCGCCACCGCCTATGATGCAGGTCGTAACCGGCAGGCCAGCATCCGTGTTGTCTCGACCTTCGATCTGGAAAAGCAGATCGGCGCCGATGGCGCGACCTGGCTCGACCGTCGGCTGATTACGCCTGACGCATCGGATCTCGCTCCGGCCGGATTCGGCCAGCAGGTGCGCGAGGCGATGGACCAGCGCCGCGAGCACCATATCGAACAGGGGGACGCCACCCGAGCGCGGGACGGCCGCATCTTCTACCGGCGCAGCCTTCTCGCCACGCTGCGCGAGCGCGAAGTCGCCCGCGTCGGCGCGGAGATGGCCGAGAGCAAGGCGCTGCCGATTCGGGCTGCTGCCGATGGTGAGAAGATCAGCGGCAAGTTCACCGGGACCGTGCAGCTATCGAGCGGCAAGTTCGCCATCGTAGAGAAAAGCCACGAGTTCAGCCTTGTCCCATGGCGGCCGGTTATCGACCGGCAGCTCGGCCGCGAGGTCGCGGGTGTCGTGCAGGGCGGATCAGTCTCGTGGCAGTTGGGGCGACAACGCGGGCTGGGGCTGTAGTTCCAACTATCCTGCCGTCTATTCACCTAGCTTTGCCAACGCCTTCCATCACGCATCAATTCGATCACACTCGAAGCATTTCCACCAAGGCGCGCAAGGCTGCGGGGGCTTGGCGGCGGCTCGGGTAATAGAGAAAGAAGCCCGGATATGGCGGGCACCAATCATCGAGCACGCGGACGAGGCGGCCCGAGGCGAGGTGTTCGCCGATATGCTGCTCCGTGGAATAGGCGAGTCCGACGCCATCGAGCGCCGCCATGACCATAAGATCGGGATCGTCGAGGACCAGCGGGCCGTTCACGGCGACATTGAACGCCCGTCCGTCTTTCTCGAACTCCCAGCGATAAAGCGCGCCGCTTCCTGTCTGACGCCAGCCGATGCAGCGATGCCGGTGCAGGTCGCGCGGCGTCTCAGGCGGCGGGAAGCGGGAGAAATAGTCCGGCGAGGCGACCACGGCGGTATCGAGATCTGGCGTTACCCGCACCGCGATCATGTCCCGTTCGAGGCTTTCGCCAAGGCGTATGCCGGCATCGAAGCCCTGTTTGACAATGTCCACGAAGCCATTCTCTGCCGCGACCTCCAGCGTCACGTCGGGGTAGCGGTCGGTAAAGGCGCGAAACTTCGGCGTCAGCACACGCACCGCTACCGTACGCGGCACGCTGACCCTGATCGTGCCGGCCGGATGGTCACGGAAGTCGTTGATGGTCTCAACCGCCGTTTCGATGCTGGCGAAGGCAGGGCCGATCTGGCGCAGCAGCGCATGGCCAGCTTCGGTCAAAGCAACAGTTCGCGTGGTGCGACTTACCAGCCGCACGCCGAGCTTTTCTTCGAGCGAGCGCAGCGAATGCGACAACGTAGATGGGGTTAGGTTCAGTCGCGCGGCGGCACGGCGGAAGCCACCTTCCTCCGCAATGGCCACGAAGGCCGCCAATTCTCCGAAATCACCCGTGCGCATGATTGATGAATCTAACCCAATAGCTCATGCAATACAAAGTAGATTATTTCGAACAATGCGCTGGTCTATCGTGATGGTCCAACTCAGCTTCCACGAGGATCACCATGCCTGACACCGACTTCACTCTGCCTGCCCGCCGTCTTCAAGGTCGCGTTGCACTCGTTACCGGCGCTGGCACCGGCATCGGTCGAGCCGCTGCGCTGGCCTTCGCGCGTGACGGCGCGACGGTCGTGCTCGCTGGACGCCGCCCCACCGAAATCGAAGCCGTCGCGCAGGAGATCGTTGCGGCCGGCGGTGAAGCGCTGGCTGTGCCCACGGACGTATCAAAGGAAGGTGATATTCGCAGCCTGATCGACACGGCCGTTGACCGCTATGGCAGGCTCGATACCGCCTTCAATAATGCAGGTATTCTGGGAAACTTTGCGCCGATCACCGAGCAGACCAGCGCTGATTTCGATGCGGTGATCGCCACCAACCTTCGCGGTGTCTGGCTTTCTATCAAATACGAGATCGAAGCCTTTCTAGCCCAAGGCACTGGCGGTTCCATCATCAATACCTCTTCCTGGTTGGCGAAGGGCGCGCTGGCTGGATCGTCCAGCTATTCTGCCAGTAAAGGCGCGCTCGACGCGCTGATCCGCGCCGTAGCTATCGAGTATGGGCCGAAGGGCATCCGCATCAACAACATCAATCCCGGCATCATCGACACGCCGATGGCTCGCAGCGGCTGGACCGACGATTCCGCTTTCGTGCCCTTCATCGAACACACCCCGGTGAAGCGCGCTGGACAGCCATGCGATGCTGGAGATGTGGCGGTCTGGCTTGCGACCGATGAGGCCCGGTTCGTCACCGGCCAGAGCATTTTGGTGGACGGCGGCTACACCATTGGCGGGCTACGTTGAGGAACTGTCATGCGTAATATCACTTGGAAATCCTTCCTTCTGCTCGGTCTGCTTTTCACTGGTCCTGTGCAGGCAGAAGATTCGTCCGAAATCTCTTTTGCTCCCGGCGTTCAGGGAGGCTACCCTGAAGGCATCGCCTGGAATGCCACGGCAAACGCCTTCATGGTGTCATCACTTCGCGGCGGACAGATCGGACTTGTCTCGCCGACTGGCGAATACATAAAGTTCTCCGGCGATAGCGCCCTCATTACGACATCTGGCATCGTCGTCGATGACGCCCGCAATCGCATCCTCGTCTGCAACGAGGATGTCGGTATCTCCAGTAATTCGTCGGACAGCACGAGAACACGGGTAGCTCAGGTTGTCGAGTTCGATCTCAACACCGGCACTGTGCGGCATGTCCATGATTTCTCATCGCTGACCAGCGGGCCGATCCTTGCCAACGACCTGGCGATCGACCGTGATGGGAACATCTACGTCACCGACAGTTTTCAGCCGCAAATCTACAAGGTCGATCATGCCACGAAGGCGGTTTCCGTCCTAGTGCGCTCTGAGCGTCTGATGCCTGCCGATCCTGCAGAAGCTGTTGGTACGAAGCCCTACCTGAACGGCATCGTCTATCATCCTGACGGATTTCTGATTGCGTCCGACTATTCCAGGGGGCTGCTATGGAAGGTGCCGCTTAACGCTTCGGAAGCGTTGGTTCAGGTGCGGCTTCCGCAGCCGCTGAAGGGACCTGACGGGCTATTGCTGAAAAGCCCCACGGAACTGGTCGCTGTTCAGTCCTTTCCTGCGGACGATGGCAGCATGGCGGGCGATGTGACGCTTCTTGCCTCGTCGGACTCATGGGCAAGCGCGCAGATCAAGGCAGTCGCCATTCCAGATGGACTAGATGGGCCGACCACGGCGACGCTGAAGGATGGCGAGGTCTGGGTGGTCAATTCCCGTTTCCCACGGATCTTCGCAGATCCTGCCAATGCTGACCGCACGACCGAATTCAGTATCGTCAAGGTTCCCTTTGAGTGAACGGAACTGGCGAATGGAAATGCCGAAGTCACAGCGCGGCCGCGCGCGTCGAAGCGGACAGCCGCATGGAGGTAAAGAATGAACTATGTCCGTCTTGGCGATAGCGGGCTGAAGGTTTCCCGGCTCTGCCTTGGGTGCATGACCTATGGTGATCCGGCCTGGCGGCCATGGGTGCTGAAGGAAGACGAGGCCCGGCCGTTCATCCGCGATGCACTGGATGCTGGTATCAATTTTTTCGACACGGCCGATGTCTATTCCGGCGGCGAAAGCGAGCGGATCGTCGGCCGCGCCGTCAAGGACTTCGCACGGCGCGAAGACGTGGTGATCACCACCAAGGCGTTCTTCCCGATGAGCGACAAGCCGAACGACCGTGGCCTGTCTCGCAAGCATATCCTTGCTAGCGTCGATGCCTCGCTGCACCGGCTGGGAACGGACTATATCGACCTGTTCGTGATCCATCGTTTTGATCCGGAAACTCCCATCGCGGAAACGGCGGAAGCACTCGACGCCGTGGTGCGCGCCGGGAAGGTTCGCTATCTCGGCGCATCCTCCATGCACGCTTGGCAGTTCATGAAGCTGCTGGCCTTCCAGCGGCACAACGGTCTGGCGCGCTTCGTCTCCATGCAGAGCCAATATAATCTCATCACGCGCGAGGACGAGGAAGAGATGATCCCCCTTTGCAGGGAAGAAGGGATCGGGCTGACGCCTTGGTCGCCGTTAGGCCGGGGTGTTCTGGCCGGCGCGCGCATCACCGGCACGCTCCGAGCTGATACCGACGAGCAGGTCCGCCAGTGGTATGACGGCCGCGGCGAGGTCAGCGAAACCGTTGCCACCGTGGAAACCGTTGCTGCGGCACGCGGCGTGGCGCCCGCGCGGATCGCGCTCGCATGGGTATTGGCCCGGCCGGGTATCACATCGCCCATCGTCGGCCTGTCCAAGTCGCATCATCTTTCCGACTCGCTCGGAGCACTTTCGTTGGATCTGTCAGGCGATGAAATGGCAGCGCTCGAAGCACCTTTGCGAAACCTTCAACATCCCCCGCGATGGTAGCGGATGCGCAGGCAGCGAAATAAGAGGCAAGACGTAGTAAGTAGGGACGCCGTTGTTGGCGGCCGAATCCCGATGATTGCTTTGGTTCAAACACTTGCCGTTGCGGAATATCTCAGTTTCCACCGTGCCGCGCTGGCGCTCGGTACCAGCCAGTCCAGCGTCAGCGCCCGCATCAAGGCGCTGGAGACTGACCTCGGCATCACCCTTTTTGACCGCAATACCCGCGGCGTACGCCTCACTGAAGCCGGGCGCCGCTTCGTCGATCAAGTCGATGACGCCATGGGCATCTTGGACCGGGCGGTCAAGACCGCCGGGATGCAGGCGCGCGGAGAGGCAGGTGCGCTTCACATTGGCGTTCACGCTTTGACGCCTGACTGCTTCCTTGACCGCCTGCTGGGACGGTTCCGCAGTACGCGTCCGGGCGTCCTCCTGCACATCACAGAAGGAACGGCACGTGAAGCGCTGCTCATGGTGCGCGAAAGTCGGCTTGATCTCGCCTTTATGGCCTGCACCCAGGAAATCCCCGACCTGCAGTCCCGTGTCATCTGGCGTGACCGCTTAATGGTGGCATTATCGGCGGGGCACCCATTGGCAGCGCGCCAAGATGTAGAATGGCGGCAACTTGCGCAGGAAACCTTTCTCGTCCGCCATGGCGGCACTGGCCCGCAGGTTCATGACCTGATCGTGGCGCGCTCGGCCGGGAAATGGCTGACACCGACAATACAGCGCGCCGATGTCGAACGGACTACACTGATGTCGATGATCGCAGCCGGGCATGGCATTTCGCTATTTGTCGAGGAAGGTACCACAGAAAACACCGCAAACGTTGCTTTCCTCCCGATTCGCGACGAGCCTGGAACTATCGCATTTTCCGCAGTCTGGTCGCCACAAAACCGCGACCCCTCGCTCGTAGAACTGCTGGCTCTGGCATCAAAAATGAGCACCCCATAGTCAAATCTGATTCACAACAGTCCACCGCGAACAGTGCCGGAATAGCGACGCCGTCACCCATCCGATTCGCCGCCGATAGTATCCGGCAACCCCACGGTCGCGCATTTGTTGTTGCTTTGCGCATAATTGCCCATTCTCTGATCGGCTCCGTCTCTTTTGCCGATTGGAGCCACTATGCGTGGAGGCCGGATACTCTGGGGCCAGATCATTGTCGTGTTCACCATCGTCGTGGTGATGGTCTGGGCTGCAACGCAATGGGTGGCTTTCCGGCTCGACTTCCAGCCCCAGCTCGGCAATCCTTGGTTCGATGTTGCGGGATGGCCGTTCTATTATCCACCGGCCTTCTTCTGGTGGTGGTTTTCTTACGACGCCTATGCGCCGGGCATCTTTACCGAAGGCGCGTTCATCGCCACGTCCGGGGCAGTTCTTGCCATAGCCGCCGCCTTCCTAATGTCGATCATCAGGGCACGCGAAGCCCGCAATGTCGCCACCTACGGTTCGGCGCGATGGGCCGAGGATAGGGAGATCCATGCGGCCGGATTGCTCGGCCCGGATGGCGTCGTATTGGGGCGACATAGCAAGGATTATCTGCGTCATGACGGCCCAGAGCATGTGCTGTGCTTCGCGCCAACCCGATCCGGCAAGGGCGTGGGTCTTGTTGTGCCAACGCTGCTGACCTGGCCGGGAAGCTGTATTGTACATGACATCAAGGGCGAGAACTGGAACCTGACAGCGGGATTCCGGTCCCGTCATGGCCGTGTCCTGCTGTTCGATCCGACCAATGTGCATTCGGCGGCTTACAACCCGCTTCTGGAAGTGCGGCAGGGGGAATGGGAAGTCCGCGATGTGCAGAACATCGCGGACATTCTCGTTGATCCCGAAGGCAGCCTCGACAAACGCAACCATTGGGAAAAGACCTCGCACAGCCTGCTCGTCGGCGCGATACTGCATGTTCTATACGCCGGAAAGGAAAAGACACTGGCGGGTGTCGCCAATTTTCTGTCCGATCCACGCCGTCCGGTCGAGGCGACCTTACGCGCGATGATGGACACGCCGCATCTGGGCGAAGCCGGTGTGCATCCCGTCATTGCCTCATCTGCGCGGGAGCTTCTGAACAAATCAGAGAACGAACGCTCCGGCGTGCTTTCGACAGCCATGTCGTTTCTCGGTCTCTACCGAGATCCGGTTGTGGCCCGCGTGACGGCCCGGTGCGATTGGCGCATTGCTGATCTGGTCGGAGCAAAAGAGCCCATCAGCCTCTACCTCGTCGTACCGCCATCGGACATCAATCGCACCAAGCCGCTGATCCGCCTCATCCTCAATCAGGTCGGGCGGCGGCTGACCGAGGAACTGGAAACCTCCGGCAAGCGCCATCGCCTGCTGTTGATGCTGGACGAGTTCCCCGCGCTCGGGCGGCTGGATTTCTTTGAATCAGCACTCGCCTTCATGGCTGGTTACGGCCTGAAAGCCTTTCTGATCGCGCAGTCTCTCAACCAGATCGAGCGCGCCTATGGGCAGAACAATGCGATCCTCGACAACTGCCATGTGCGCGTTGCCTTTGCGGCCAATGACGAACGCACCGCCAAGCGGATCAGCGATGCGCTTGGCACGGCTACGGAAATGCGCGATTCCACGAACTATGCGGGCCATCGTCTCGCGCCATGGCTGGGGCATCTCATGGTGTCGCGGCAGGAAACGGCGCGGCCACTGCTGACGCCCGGCGAAATCATGCAGCTTCCACCCACCGACGAGATCGTCATGGTGGCGGGGGTGCCGCCGATCCGTGCGGCCAAGGCACGCTACTATGCTGATGCGCGGTTTCAGGAGCGGGTGATGTCGCCGCCCGATCTGCGCAAGCAGCCGGTGAACATCACCACATCGGCGCAGGACGACTGGACAAGCCGCGTTGTTGCGGCTGCGATCGGCAATGTCTCCGCCTCAGATACATCCGATGACGATCCGGCCAATGCAGGTATCCGGCGTGAACCGGAACTGCCCGAGCATGAGGAAATCATCTCGCCACCTCCGCCACCATCGCAGGAGTTCGATTTCCTCGATGATGAGCCGGACGTCGATGCAGCCAAGGCCCGTGACATGCGCCAGCGTATGCGCATGGTGGCGCGGCAGGCGTCACTTGACCCAAATGACGGCATCGAGCTTTGAGATCGGAGACAGGCATGACGACGCGCACCCGCATGAATGTCTACTTCGATCCCGCTCTGCTGAAACAGGTGGAAGCGCTGGCCTTGCGCCGAAATGTCTCGAAATCCGCCGTGATCGAGGCTGCTGTGGCATCCTTCATGTCAGGCGATACGACTGAACGGCTGGAAGCCGCCATGTCGCGCCGCCTGGACAAGCTTGGCCGTCAGTTCGACATGCTGGACGAGGATATTGCCGTGCTGGGCGAAACCCTCTCGCTATTTGTACAATTCTGGCTGACCCTCACGCCGCCGCTGCCAGACAGTGCAAAACAATCTGCGCGCATCAAAGGAAACGAGCGTTTCGAGGGATTCATGCAGTCCCTTGGTAAGCGCCTCGCCAACGGTGACAGGTTTCTCAAAGAAATATCGCACGACATGGCTGCGCTACACGACACCCCGCCGGGGGGTAAAACCGAAGGTGACGGCGATGGGATCTAGGATTGCAACCCGTCCTATTCACCGCCAGGCTCCGCCGATGGCCGCACGCGCGTAAACATCTGTTGTAACAGCCCAAAATCAGGTTCTTTTAATCGACCCCGATCCGGGGTCCGTCTTTTGCGCGCCCCGTCATGAACGGGGCCGCCATGACTGCATCACATCAAAAACCGGAAACGATTGCCCGTGGCGCGCGGATGCTGCGCACCGCGCTTGGGGCATCCATCGCCCGGTTTCTGGAAGATCCCGGTGTGGTCGAGGTGATGCTGAACCCGGATGGTCGTATCTGGGTGGATCGGCTTTCCGAAGGGTTGGCCGATACGGGGGAGAGGCTGTCCGCCGCCGATGGCGAGCGGATCGTGCGTCTCGTCGCCCATCATGTCGGGGCAGAGGTCCACGCCCGCAGCCCGCGTGTGTCGGCTGAGCTGCCCGAAACCGGCGAGCGGTTTGAGGGGCTTCTGCCGCCTGTCGTCGCCGCACCTGCCTTCGCTATCCGCAAACCAGCCGTGGCTGTGTTCACGCTTGACGACTATGTCACCGCCGGGATCATGACCCGCCGTCAGGCCGAAGTGCTGCGCCTGAACGTCGCCACACGCGCCAACATCCTCGTCGCAGGCGGCACCTCCACCGGCAAAACAACACTGACCAACGCTTTGCTGGCCGAGGTGGCGAAGACCTCGGATCGCGTGGTTATCATTGAAGACACGCGCGAGCTGCAATGCGCCGCGCCCAATCTCGTGGCCATGCGAACCAAGGATGGCGTTGCCACGCTTTCTGATCTGGTGCGCTCATCCCTGCGCCTTCGCCCTGATCGCATTCCGGTCGGGGAGGTCCGCGGGTCCGAAGCCCTCGATCTGCTCAAAGCCTGGGGAACGGGACATCCCGGCGGCATCGGCACCATCCATGCCGGTTCCGGCATCGGTGCGCTGCGCCGCCTCGAACAGCTCATCCAGGAAGCCGTCATCACCGTCCCGCGCGCGCTGATCGCCGAGACCATCGACCTTGTTGCTGTCCTTGCCGGGCGCGGATCGTCGCGACGGCTGGTCGAACTCGCCCGCGTCGATGGGCTGGGACCGGACGGCGATTACGCCATCACACATCCCATCACTTTGGCAACCACCTCAAAAGGAGATCCTTCATGATCCGCACGATTTCGCGCGGCTGCCGCATCATGGCAACCGCCGCCGCCGCTGTTTCCATCAGCCTGATGCTGGCGCCCGCCGCACACGCCTCCGGCTCCTCCATGCCGTGGGAGGCGCCGCTTCAGAGCATCCTTCAGTCGATCGAAGGGCCGGTCGCCAAGATCATTGCGGTAATCGTCATCATCGCCACCGGCCTGGCGCTGGCCTTCGGCGATACCTCGGGCGGTTTCCGCCGCCTGATCCAGATCGTCTTCGGCCTCAGCATAGCCTTCGCCGCCAGCTCCTTCTTCCTGTCGTTCTTCTCGTTCGGCGGCGGGGCGCTCATCTGATGGCGGGCGGCCTCGAACAGCTCGACGCGGTGCCGGGATTTTCGATCCCGGTCCATCGGGCGCTGACCGAGCATATTCTGCTCGGCGGCGCACCGCGCTCCATCGCCATTGTCAACGGCACGCTGGCCGGGGCCGTCGGCCTCGGCCTTCGTCTCTGGCTGGTTGGCATCGCCATCTGGTCGGTCGGTCATTTCCTCGCGGTATGGGCAGCAAAACGCGACCCGCTCTTCGTCGAGGTCGGGCGCAGGCATCTGCGCATCCCCGGTCATCTGTCGGTGTGAGGGCGCGCGCATGATGAACTTCACCGAATATCGCCGCACCTCCGCTCGCCTTTCCGACTATCTGCCATGGGCAGCGCTGGTTGGCCCAGGCATTGTGCTGAACAAGGATGGCAGCTTCCAGAGGACCGCGAAGTTTCGCGGGCCGGATCTGGATTCTGCTGTCGCTGCCGAACTGGTTGCGGTCGCCGGTCGCATCAACAACGCCGTGCGCCGTCTGGGTTCTGGCTGGTCGATCTTCGTCGAGGCACAACGCTCCGAGGCCGCGACCTATCCCGACAGCAAGTTTCCAGATGCGGCCTCCGCACTGGTCGATGCGGAGCGCAAGGCCGGGTTCGAGGAAGCGGGCACACATTTCGTGTCGGGCTATTTCCTGACCTTCCTCTGGTTGCCGCCCGCCGAGGACGCCGCCCGTGCCGAAACATGGCTTTACGAGGGGCGCGAACAATCCGGCGTCAATCCGCATGAACTGCTGCGCGGCTTCATCGACCGCACTGACCGCGTGCTGGCGCTGCTCGACGGCTTCATGCCTGAATGCCGCTGGCTGGATGATGGTGGCACGCTGACCTATCTGCATGCTACCATCTCGACCAACCGTCATCGTGTGCGCGTGCCCGAAGTGCCCATGCACCTCGATGCGCTGCTCGCCGATCAGCCCCTGACCGGCGGACTGGAGCCGCGCCTGGGCGATCAGCATCTGCGCGTCCTGACCATCATCGGTTTCCCGACCGCGACCACGCCTGGCCTGCTCGACGAGATGAACCGGCTCGCGTTCCCGTATCGCTGGTCAACCCGCGCCATCCTGATGGACAAGACGGACGCGACCAAACTGCTCACCAAAATCCGCCGCCAGTGGTTTGCCAAGCGCAAATCCATCGCCGCGATCCTCAAGGAGGTGATGACCAACGAACAATCGGCGCTGGTGGACACCGATGCGTCCAACAAGGCGCTCGATGCCGACATGGCCTTGCAGGAGCTGGGCGCTGACGTCGCCGGCATGGCCTATGTCACAGCGACCGTCACCGTCTGGGACGCCGATCCGCGTATCGCTGACGAAAAGCTGCGTCTGGTCGAGAAGATCATTCAGGGCCGCGATTTCACGGCCATGCCGGAAACCGTCAATGCCGTCGATGCCTGGCTCGGCTCGATCCCCGGACATGCCTACGCCAATGTCCGGCAGCCGCCAATCTCGACGCTTAACCTTGCCCACATGATCCCGCTATCGGCCGTGTGGGCGGGGCCGGAACGGAACGAACACCTCGGAGCGCCCCCCTTGCTGTATGGCAAGACCGAAGGTTCGACGCCGTTCCGGCTTTCCCTTCATGTCAGTGACGTGGGCCATACTCTCGTCGTCGGCCCGACCGGCGCAGGCAAGTCTGTGTTGCTGGCGCTGATGGCGCTGCAATTCCGCCGCTATGAACGCAGTCAGATCTTCGCCTTCGATTTCGGGGGATCGATCCGGGCATCCGCGCTGGCCATGGGCGGCGACTGGCATGACCTCGGCGGCGGGTTGACCGAGGGATCGGAGGTTTCCGTCTCCCTGCAACCGCTCGCGCGGATCGATGATGCCTATGAGCGGTCATGGGCCGCTGACTGGATCGCTGCAATCCTGATGCGCGAGGGCATGACCATCTCGCCGGAGGTGAAGGAGCATATCTGGACGGCGCTGACCTCGCTGGCATCCGCACCTGTCGGCGAGCGCACGATCACCGGCCTTGCCGTGCTGTTGCAATCCAATGTTCTGAAACAGGCGCTGCGCCCCTATTGCATCGGTGGCGCCTATGGCAGGTTGCTCGATGCCGAGGCCGAACATCTCGGCCACGCCGATGTGCAAGCCTTTGAAATCGAGGGACTGGTGGGCACGGGCGCTGCGCCGGCCGTGCTGGCCTATCTGTTTCATCGGATCGGCGACAGGCTCGACGGTCGCCCAACCCTCCTCATCATCGACGAGGGCTGGCTGGCGCTGGATGACGAGGGGTTCGCCAACCAGCTGCGCGAATGGCTGAAGACGCTCAGAAAGAAGAACGCTTCCGTCATCTTCGCAACGCAGTCGCTCTCGGACATTGACGGCAGCAATATCGCGCCCGCCATCATAGAAAGCTGCCCGACACGGCTGCTCCTGCCGAACGAACGGGCCATCGAGCCGCAGATCACTGCGATCTATCGGCGGTTCGGGCTGAATGACCGGCAGATCGAGATCCTCGCGCGGGCAACGCCCAAGCGGGACTATTACTGCCAGTCGCGCCGCGGCAATCGCCTGTTCGAGCTGGGCCTGTCCGAAGTCGGCCTCGCGCTCTGCGCCGCATCATCCAAAACCGATCAGACCCGCATCGCCGATCTTGTCGCCGAACATGGGCAGGACGGTTTCCTCACCGCCTGGCTGCGCGAGCGCGGCGTCGAATGGGCGGCCGACCTGATCCCCGATCTCACCAATCTCATCCCCCCGACCGAAAAGGAGTCCTGACCATGACTATCCGTCTTTCCCGTTCGCGGGCCATGCTCATGGCGGCAACGTTGCTTGCCGCGCCACTGGCGCTCTCGCCCATGCTGACCAGCCCGGCCCACGCACAGTTCGGTTTCGGCCGCATCGTCTATGACCCGTCCAACTATGCGCAGAACCTGCTCACGGCCGCGCGCACGCTGGAGCAGATCAACAACCAGATCACCTCGCTTCAGAACGAAGCGCAGATTCTCATCAATCAGGCGCGCAACCTGACCAGCCTGCCATATTCCTCGCTCCAGACCTTACAGCAAAATGTGCAGCGCACGCAGCAGCTCTTGGGCCAGGCGCAGAACATCGCCTTCGACGTGCAGAAGGTCGATCAGATCTTCCAAACCCAATATGGCAACGTCTCGCTGTCCGCCACCGACGGACAGCTTGTCGCCGACGCGCGGTCGCGCTGGCAAAACACGGTTGGCGGCTTGCAGGATGCCATGCGCGTGCAGGCCGGCGTCGTAGGCAATATCGACACCAACCGCACGCAGATGTCGGAACTTGTCGGCCAGAGCCAGAACGCCACCGGCGCGCTGCAAGCCACGCAGGCGGGCAATCAGCTTCTCGCCCTCCAGTCGCAGCAGCTTTCCGACCTGATCGCGCTGATGTCGGCCAATGGCCGCTCGGAGGCGCTGATCGAAGCCGAGCGCGCCACCGCCGCCGAACAGGGCCGCGTCCAGCGCGAGCGCTTCCTTACGCCGGGATCGGGCTACCAGCCCGGCAATGCCCGGATGTTCGGCAACGGCAACAACTGACCGGACAGGAGGGCGCGACATGGACGGCAAGATGCTGGCACGACTGGGCGCGATCATATTCGTGGCTATCGCCATCACCGCCACGGTGATCGAACTGACCCGCAAGGATGAACCGGCGCAGCCCCGGCCGGCTCCGTCGCTTCAGCCCTCTGCCGATCCGCTGCGCCAGAGCCTGCGCCGTTGCCAGCAGTTAGGCGAGGCCGCCGTGAGTGATTCCCGTTGCCTCGCCACCTGGGCCGAGAACCGCGACCGCTTTCTCGGCCGAACGCCGGTGCCCGCCGCCTCGCATCAGAACGGGGGAGAGTGAACCATGGGCGGCACCGGCGTCATCGACAATTTCCTGGGAGTCTTCACCAGCTACATCGACAGTGGCTTCGGTTTGCTTGGAGGTGAAGTCGCCTTCATCGCCACCACGCTGATCGTCATCGACGTGACGCTGGCGGCATTATTCTGGTCCTGGGGTGCAGATGACGACATCATCGCCCGGCTGGTCAAGAAAACGCTGTTCGTGGGCGTCTTCGCCTATCTGATCGGCAACTGGAACAATCTCGCGCAGATCATCTTCGACAGCTTTGCGGGTCTGGGCCTCAAGGGGTCGGGCACCGGCTTTTCCGCCGCCGATCTGCTGCGGCCCGGCAAGGTGGCGCAGACCGGCCTTGATGCCGGTCGCCCGCTGCTCGAATCCATCTCCGACATGATGGGCTACTGGTCGTTCTTCGAGAACTTCATCCAGATCGCCTGCCTGATGTTCGCCTGGGTGCTGGTGCTGCTCGCCTTCTTCATTCTCGCCGTGCAGCTCTTCGTCACGCTGATCGAGTTCAAGCTGACCACGCTGGCCGGTTTTGTGCTGATCCCCTTCGGCCTGTTCGGCAAGACCGCCTTCATGGCCGAGCGCGTTCTCGGCAATGTCGTGTCCTCCGGCATCAAGGTGCTGGTTCTGGCCGTCATCATCGGTATCGGCTCGACGCTGTTTTCACAGTTCACGGCAGGCTTCGGCGGCGTGACGCCGACCATTGACGATGCCATGGCAATCGTGCTGGCGGCCCTTTCCCTTCTCGGCCTCGGCATATTCGGTCCCGGCATCGCTTCCGGTCTCGTTTCCGGCGGCCCGCAGCTTGGCGCAGGTGCCGCCGTTGGAACCGGCCTTGCCGCAGGCGGCATGATGCTTGCCGGGGGTGCCGCCGCAGGGATGGCCGCGAAGGGAGGAGCCGCTGCGCTCTCTGGTGGAGCGGCTGCCGTTCGGGGTGGTGCCGCCGCCGCAGGTGCGGTGAGCGCCGCCTACAGTGTCGGTTCACTTGGCCAGTCCGGCGCTGCCGGTGTCGCCTCCGGTCTGGGCGGTGTTGCCCGTGCGGCAGGCTCCGCCGCCGCATCGCCCCTGAAGCGCGCGGCTTCCAAAGCCTCCGAAAGCATCAAGTCCAGCTTTTCTGATGGAGCGCGCGCCGGTTTCGGCGTCAGTGGCGGCTCTTCCACGGCTGGAACAGTCGGAGGTGCAGGCGAGGCAGCAAGCGCGGCGGCGTCACCCGCCGCACAGGCTGGCGGCTCTCCGGCATGGGCAAGGCAGATGCAGCGCAAACAGACACTCAGCCACGGCACGTCGATGGCCGCCCATGCCGTGCGCTCCGGCGACAGCCATGGCGGCGGCTCCTCCATCAATCTTTCTGAAAGTGACCGCTCATGAACATCTTCAAACGTCCATCTGCACATTACGGCAAATCGCCCGAACCCGAGACGCCCTATCAGAAAGCTGCCGAGGCATGGGACGAACGTATCGGTTCGGCCCGCGTGCAGGCAAAGAACTGGCGCATCATGGCCTTCGGCTCGCTGATCCTCTCGGCTGGTTTCGCCGCCGCCCTTGTCTGGCAATCGGCGCGCGGGACGGTCGTGCCCTGGGTGGTGCAAGTCGATAATCTCGGCCAGTCGCAGTCCGTTGCGCCCGCCGTGGCTGACTATCGCCCGACCGATCCGCAGATTGCCTTCCATCTTGGCCGCTTCATCGAGCAGACGCGCTCGATCCCGTCTGACGCCATCATCGTGCGGCAGAACTGGCTGCGTGCCTATGAGTTCACCACGGATCGGGGTGCGGCAACTCTCAATGATTATGCCCGTGCCAATGACCCTTTCACCAAGGTCGGCAGGCAGCAAATTGCGGTCGAGGTGTCGTCGGTGATCCGCGCCTCGAATGACAGCTTCCGTGTCGCCTGGACGGAGCGCCATTACGAAAACGGCCAGCTCTCCACGACCGAACGCTGGACCGCGATCCTGACCATCGTGATCCAGACGCCGCGCGATGCTGAACGTCTGCGCGCCAATCCGCTCGGCATCTACGTCAATGCAATTTCATGGTCGCGGGAGATGAGCCAATGACCCGCATGATGGCCCGCAATTCCGGCTTGCCGGTTCTCCGTAAACCCGCTTTGGCGGCTTTGTTGCTGTCCGCCACCATGCTGGCCGGCTGCGCAACCAACCGCACCCCGCAGTTCAGCTATGATGCCGATGTGCCAGCGTTGCCCGTGGTGCCGGCAGCCGTTGCCGATGACCGGCCTCGACCTTTGCACACACCACCGGCATGGACCGTGGCACGCGGCGGAACCGTTGCCGGAACACCGACTGGCCGCGTCGAGAACGCCAATGCCGCCGCCCGTGTCGAACCACGCCGGGAAGGCTATTACAACGCCATCCAGATCTACCCCTGGTCGGAAGGGGCGCTGTTTCAGGTCTATGCCGCACCGGGACAGATCACGACAATCGCGCTTGAGCCCGGCGAAAGCCTGACCGGCGCGGGGCCGATTGCGGCAGGCGACACCGCCCGATGGATCATTGGTGATACCGAAAGCGGATCGGGTACAAGCCGCCGCGTCCATATCCTTGTGAAACCGACCCGTGAGGATATTTCCACCAATCTTGTCATCAGCACGGATCGCCGCGTCTATCTCATTGAGCTTCGCGCCCGCGCGGCGCTCTATATGCCCGCTGTGGCCTGGGCCTATCCCGCGCTACCTGCCGGTCAGCGCCAGAGCGTTCCCGCCGCGCCGATCATCCCTGTCGAGACGGCCCGCAACTATCGCTATGGACTGACGGGCGATAGTCCGCCGTGGCGACCCATCTCCGTCTTCGACGATGGCCGCCGTGTCTATGTCGTCTTCCCGCGCGGCATCGTGCAGGGCGAGATGCCGCCGATCTTCGTCATAGGCTCCGAGGGCGAGACCCAGATCGTCAACAGCCGCATTCACCAGAACATCCTGATCGTGGATCGCCTGTTCGGTGCTGCCGAGCTGCGCCTTGGCAGCGGCGATCGCCAGCAGACCGTCAGGATTGTCCGCATTGAACAAAGGCAGGCGGCCCAGCCCGCAAAGACCGGGGAGAACCCGTCATGAGCGAAGAGACGACCACCAACGCGCCTCCTATGCGCCTGCGCGCCGAGCCGCCGCGCGTCACCCGCCTGTCACGCAAGATGCTGGCCGGTGTTGGGGCTGTCGCGCTCCTCGGCATTGGCGGCGCATTGATCTATGCGCTCCAGACCCGCGACATGAATGGCAGCGGCGAAGAACTCTATTCAACCGAGAACCGCGCAACAGCGGACGGGCTGGCTGGCCTGCCGCGCGATTATACCGGCCCCGTCCTGGGACCAGCTTTGCCGGGCGACCTCGGCGGCCCGATCCTCGACGCGCAGAACAGGGGGCAACCCGTTACGCCGCCTGCTATGGCAACACCAGCTAGCGATCCTGCCGAGGAGCGCCGTCTTGCTGAAGAGGAGGCTGCACGTCTTAGCACCGTGTTCTTCCAATCGGGGCAGCGATCAGCAACGACACCTGGCTCCAATATGCCGGGCCTTGCGGGGCTTGACCTTGGCGGTCAGCCCGCAACGCAGGACCGGCACACGGCATTTCTCAATGGTCCGGTGGATCGGCAGACCGTTGCTATGGATCGGATTATGGCGCCAGCGTCGCCCTATATCCTTCAGGCAGGGGCCGTGATCCCGGCGGCGATGATTACCGGCATTCGTTCCGATCTCCCCGGCCAGATCACCGCGCAGGTCACGGAGAATGTCTATGACAGTCCGACCGGCGCGCTGCTCCTGATCCCGCAGGGAACACGGATCATCGGCCAGTATGATGCCGGTGTGCAGTTCGGACAGCGCCGCGTGCTGCTGGTCTGGAACCGCCTGATCCTGCCCAATGGCAGCTCCATTGTGCTGGAGCGCCAGCCCGGTGCTGACGCTTCCGGCTATGCCGGTCTGGAAGATGGCGTCGATTATCACTGGTGGGATCTGATGAAGGCCGCAGGTCTGTCTACGCTGCTCGGCATCGGCACGGAACTGGCGACCGACGACGAAGACCGCCTGATCCGCGCCATCCGCGACGGGGCGCAGGACACCATCAATCAGGCCGGACAGCAGATCGTCCAGCGCCAGTTGCAGGTCGCACCCACGCTGACCATCCGACCGGGCTATCCGGTCAGGGTCATCGTCACCCGAGATCTCGTACTCGAACCTTACAGGAACTGACTATGACAAAGCTGAAACTCGGACCGCTTGTCGAGGACAAACCCGTCAAAGTGACGGTGGAACTGCCGGGTGCGCTCCACCGCGATCTGATCGTCTATGCAGAGGTGCTGGCCCGTGAGAGTGGCCAGCCCATTGCCGATCCCGTCCGGCTGATCGTGCCGATGCTGGAGCGGTTCATCGCCACCGATCGCGGCTTTGCCAAGGCGCGACGGCAGCGTGATAAGCTCGAGTGACGGCCATTCAGGGTAGGGGTCTTTCGATCCTATGCAGACGGTCGACGCTCCAGAAAATTTTGCTGCAGTATTTTTCAAAGCGGTCACTCATCGAGTGTGCAGCAAATGAACGCCGGAGTATCACTATCTTTGGCATCATACTCAGCACATTAGGGCTGTCCTTTACCAAAAATATTGGCTAAAATAGCTCCAATTCGAAAGGAGCCTGTCTATGCAGAGCATATCGGCGCGTGACGCAAAAAACGCCTTTGGGCGCTTGATCGACATGGCAAGGGCGGAGCCTGTTGCCATTGAAAAATATGGTCGGTCCGTCGTCGTGGTTCTTGCAATTGAAGAATTCGAGCGACTGACGGCCAAAGCGAAAAGAAAGTTTCTAGTGCAGCGTCCGGCCGACTTTAGTCCCAAAAAGACTAATCAAGAAAAATAACAGGCCGGGCGAACCGGCAGGAGACTGAATTACATGGCAACCCACTCGGATTTGGCCAACTTGATTTGGCAGATCGCTGACCTTCTGCGTGGGCCCTATCGCCCGCCGCAGTATGAGCGCGTCATGCTGCCACTTGTTGTTCTGCGCCGCTTTGATTGTGTGCTAGCCGACACCAAGCAGAAAGTACTTGCGGAATTTGAGCGACGCAAAGGCGGGAAGCTGGAAGATGATGCCCTTGATCGGATGCTGAACAAAGCTTCAGGCCACCGATTCCACAACCGTTCGTCAATGACGTTCGAAACGATGATCGGCGACACCTCAGATCTCGTGGGGCATCTTCAATCCTACATCAGCGGCTTCTCGGCGAATGTTCGACGGATCTTCGAGTATTTCGAATTCACCAACGAAATCGAGAAGATGAATGAAGCGAACATTCTTTATCTAGTGCTGAAGGAATTCTTGAAGGTCGACCTTCATCCCGACCGGGTGAAGAACGATCAGATGGGCCTCGTATTCGAAAACCTCATCCGACGCTTCAACGAACTGGCCAACGAAACAGCGGGCGATCACTTCACGCCGCGTGAGGTGATCCACCTCATGGTCGATCTACTCTTCATGGATGCCGACGACGTCCTCAGCAAGCCAGGCACGGTGATGCGCATGCTCGACCCGGCATGCGGCACAGGAGGCATGCTTGCAGAAGCGCAACGCTACATGCGCGATCACCACAAAGAAGCGAAGCTCTACGTTTACGGCCAGGACTACAACAAGCGCGCCTTCGCAACGGCCGCATCGGACATGCTCATGAAGCAGGTCGATCACAACGGTGGAGGTGAGAACGTCCAGTTCGGCGACAGCTTCACCGATGACAAATTCGAGGGCCAGACCTTCGACTATTTTATCGCTAACCCGCCCTTCGGCGTGGACTGGAAGAAGCAGCAAAAGGAAATCGTCCGGCGGCATGAGAAGGCTCCGCAGGACAGCCCGTGGAGCGCGGGCCTGCCGCGCGTGAACGACGGCTCGTTGCTGTTCCTGCAGCACATGATCTCGAAATTCGACGATGTCGATCCCAAGGCACAGAAGTACGGATCGCGGGCAGCCATCGTGTTCTCTGGCTCGCCCCTGTTTACCGGCGGCGCAGGCGGCGGCGAAAGCAACATCCGCAAGTGGATCATCGAGCGCGACATGCTCGAGGCCATCGTCGCCCTGCCGGAGCAGATGTTCTACAATACCGGAATTGGCACCTACATCTGGATCGTCACCAACAACAAGCCCTCACATCGAAAGGGCGACATCCAGCTTGTCGATGCGCGCGACATCTACATGCCGATGGGCCGCAGTCAGGGTGACAAGCGCCGCAAGATCGGCGCGGGCAAGGCGCCCGAGGGCGACGACCGGCCGGACGAGCCCGATCAGATTGCCGAGATCGTGCGCCTCTATGGGTCGTTCGCACCAAATTCGAAGTCCAAGATCTTCGACAATGCCGAATTCGGCTACACCCGCGTCACCATTGAACGTCCCCTTCGGCTACGCTACCGGATGACGGTCGAGGACAAGGCCCGATTCCTCGACGCCGCGCCGCATCTGCTCGATGACATTCAGGCGATCGACAAGGCTCTCGGACGCGAAATGGAACTGGACTGGAACAAGGTCTGGGGCAGCATCGAGAAGCTCTTGAAGAAGCGCGAGTCCCGCTGGCGCGCGCCCGAGGTCAAGCTGTTCCGCAACGTGTTCACCGTGAAGGACGCCAAGGCCGAGCGGGTGAAGTCTGGAAAGGGCTTCGAGGCGGACCCCGATCTGCGCGATTTCGAGAACATCCCGTTGAAAGAGGATGTCGACGCCTATTTTGCGCGTGAGGTTCTGCCGCACGTACCCGACGCCTGGATGGACCGGAGCAAGGACAAGGTCGGTTACGAGATCAACTTCAACCGCCACTTCTATCAGTTCACGACGCCCCGGAAGCTGGTCGAGATCGACGCAGATCTGAAGAAGGCAGAGGACGAAATTCTGCGGCTTTTGCGTGAGGTGACGGAGTGAGTGATGGTTTCGCCACGACGGTTCTGCCTAATCAGTGGACCTTCAAAAAGCTGAAGTATGTAGCAAGAATGGCCTCAGGTGATGCAATCACCTCCGATGAAATTCGCGAAGCTGATGACTATCCAGTCTTTGGTGGGAATGGCCTCAGAGGGTACACGGATCGCTTCAACCGCGAGGGCGATTTCGTGCTTATCGGGCGCCAAGGAGCTCTCTGCGGGAATATCAACTATGCCGCCGGAAAGTTCTGGGCATCCGAGCATGCAATTGTAGCCGATACACAAGGCAACGCTGAAGTTAGATGGCTCGGTGAGCTTCTCTCTTTCATGAACCTGAATCAATATTCGCAATCTGCTGCGCAACCCGGAATTGCCGTTGAGGTGATTGCAAATCTATCGATCCCAGTTCCACCGAGCTCTACGCAACACGCAATTGCGCTTTTCCTCAATCGGGAAACCGCCGACATCGACACCCTGATCGCCGCCAAGCAGAGCCTGCTTGATCTGATGGCAGAGAAGCGGCGCGCAATCGTGGCCGAGACGGTCATGCGTGGTCTCGACCCTTCCGTGCCTCTACGCCCATCGGGCATCGAATGGCTCGGAGACATCCCTGCGCATTGGGAGATCGAGCGGTCCCGCTGGCTGTTCACTGAACGCGACCAGCGATCCCAGACCGGTAAGGAGGAAATGCTTACGGTCTCGCACTTGACTGGCGTCACCCCCCGATCCGAGAAGGATGTGAACATGTTCGAGGCCGAAAGCACGGCTGGTTACAAGCTGTGCCTCGCCGGTGACTTGGCCATCAACACCCTCTGGGCCTGGATGGGTGCTATGGGCACAGCCCGCGTCGACGGCATCGTGAGCCCCGCCTACAACGTCTACACCCCAGGCCCGCGGCTGCTGCCCGATTACGTCGACGCGCTGGTCCGCATACACGTCTTCGCGCAGGAAGTGACCCGCTACTCCAAGGGCGTCTGGTCCTCCCGCCTGCGGCTTTATCCCGAAGGCTTCTTTGAAACCTGGTGGCCCGTCCCGCCGCTTGATGAACAACAGCAGATCGTCGAGCACATCAGTGCCGAAACAACCAAGATCGACCGCCTGCGCGCTGCGACAGAGAACTCCATCGCATTGCTGAAGGAGCGCCGGGCGGCCCTTATTGCGGCGGCCGTGACCGGCCAGATCGAAATCCCGGAGGTGGCATGAAGATCAGACGGCTCAGCGTTGCCGGCCTTCGCGGCTTCGACCAGGCGACCTTCGAATTCGATCCGCACTTCACGTTACTGGTGGGTGTCAACGGCGTCGGCAAGAGCAGCGTCCTCGAGGCTCTGCGGGTCTCACTGTCTCGGGTTCTACCTAAGTTCACGGCGAGCCGCTCGACGCCTCTGGCATTCGCCGCCGATGATATCCGGCAGGTAAGCGCCTCGCTGACCGTCGATCTGGATCTCGAGTTTCCCGAAGGGCAACGGAACTTACTGCTGCACAAGCCGAGAGAACGGTTTGTTCCGGATGAAGAGGGGTCTGTTCGGAACGCGACGCTAGACACGCCTGAAAGGGAAGAGCTGTCACCACCACACTGGCCAAAGGCCGATCCGTCAGGCAATCAACCTATAGCAATCTACTTCGGAACGCGTAGGTCTCACCCCACGGATGAGCAGATCAAGATTGGTCGGAGCCGCGGAGGCCAGGCTGCGGCATTTGCCGATGCGCTTTCCGATGTCCGGCCGCTCCACCTTCGGGACATGGCGTCCTGGATGGTGGCGCAAGAGGCGTTGGCGGAGGAACTGCCGCGTGCACGATTCCATCTTGAGGCCCTGAAATCTGCAGCAGCCCGTTTCTTGCCGACCTGCAAGGGCCTGCGAGCGACCAACGGCGCGGACAAGCCACGGCTTTTGATCTCGAAGGACGGCATTGAACTCGATGTGCGGTATCTCTCTGAGGGTGAGAGGGGCGTGCTTGCGTTGGCACTCGACCTTGCTCGCCGCCTTTCGCAAGCCAATCCAGCCCTTGACGATCCAATCGGGGACGGCGTTGGAGTCGTCCTGATTGATGAAATCGATATGCACATGCACCCGCTTTGGCAGCGGCAGATTGTGTCCCTTTTGACGGAGACGTTTTGCAGTTGCCAGTTTATCGCCACCACTCATTCGCCGCAGGTGATTGGCGAGACGCAACCGAGCCAAGTGGTTCTTCTGAAACAATCTGCGGGGCGCGTTGTTCCTCAGCGATGTGGGCAGGCGTATGGTCTGGACACGAGTTTTGTACTCGAGCAGATCATGGGTACGCCTTCCCGGCCGACGTTTGTAAAGGCTGCGATCGATGAAGTCGAGAATGCGCTGGAGGACGCAGATTTAGATCTGGCGCGCGAAAAGTTGGCAATATTGCGCAAACTGCAGCACGGAGATGATCCCACCACTGTCGGATTTGAGGCGGAGATAAACAACCTAGAAGCACTGGCAGATGAGGAAGATTAATAAAGCGGCTCCGCCAGCAGCGCTAACAGAATGGATCGCCGTTAATAGAAACGGACAGAACTGTAGTTACAATTCAGTTGGAGGTGAATTGCGACGGATCATCAGGGCGGCGCTCGTCTCCGAACAGGGCGGTTTATGCGCGTATACGGGTCGCAAGATTGATGCCGACACATGCCACATCGAGCATTTGAAGCCACAAGCGCATTGCGGTGACTTAGAGGACGTAACTTACTTAAATTTGGTTGCGGCTGTGCCGCAACCAAATACACCAAAGCTGCCGTATGGAGCACATCTGAAGGACAATTGGCCGTCCTTGGCTGAGTCAAGCCTATTTGTTTCGCCTCTTTCAGCCGGATGCTCGGCTAGGTTCTCATTCAGCTTCACTGGTAGAATCTCGCCACGCAATTCAACGGATACTGCCGCAGATGAGACCATAAAGCGTTTGGGGCTGAATCACGATATTCTTATCGCCTTCCGGCAAGCAGCGATCAAGGGAACGATCCAGTCGCGCGGTCGTCAGATGGATGCGAAATTGGCGCGGCGACGATTGCAAGGCTTGCAGCAGAAAGAGCTGACGTCACGTGATTTGGAGCAGTTCTCCTTCGCGCTTATCGACGCGCTGGAGAAACATATCATCCGGCTTCAAAAGATTAGCGGAAAGAAGAAGAAGTAATGAACCACGCTCGGCATTCAGAAGGTGCATTCGAGACCGTCATTGAAGCCACGATGTTGGCAAATGGAGCCGTGCCGGAACCTACGTCGGGGTTCAACCGTGATCGTGCCATCTTCCCGGAGACTGTCCTCTCCTTCATCCGCGACACACAGCCGAAGGAATGGAAAGCTCTGGAGGCACTCCACGGAGAAAAGACCGGCACCCAAGTCCTTGCCGATCTGACCACATGGATGGATCGAGAGGGTTCTCTGGCCACCTTGCGGCACGGTTTCAAGTGCTACGGCAAGACTCTGCGTGTGGCCTTCTTTAAGGCGGCGCATGGGCTGAACCCCGAGTTGGAAGCTCGCTACGCCGCCAACCGCGTCGGGATCACGCGGCAACTCCATTTCTCAAAGGTCTCCGAAAAGTCCTTAGACGTTGCGCTGAGCGTAAACGGCATTCCAGTCGCGTCGGTCGAACTCAAGAACCCGATGACCGGACAGACGGTCGAGCACGCCTTGCACCAGTACCGCCATGACCGCGATCCGCGCGAGCCGATCTTCGAGTTCAAGCGTCGTATGCTGGTCCACTTCGCAGCCGACACCGACACGGTGTTCATGACTACACGGCTTGCGGGAGCGGCCACCCATTTCCTGCCCTTCAACAAAGGCAACAACGGTGGTGCCGGTAATGCGCCCGATCCCAAGGGTCGCAGTTACCGCACGGCCTATCTCTGGGAAGAGGTGTTGCAGCCGGACAGTCTGCTCGATCTGTTGGCACGCTTCATCCACCTGCAGATAGAGGAAAAGCGCGACGATCAGGGCCGGAAGGTAAAAAAGGAGACGATGATCTTTCCGCGTTACCACCAGCTCGAAGCGGTTCGCTTGCTGGTTGATCAGGCGCAGCGCGAAGGCGTAGGCAGCAACTACCTAATCGAGCATTCCGCCGGTAGCGGCAAGAGCAACACCATCGGCTGGCTCACACACCGGCTGGCGTCACTTCATGACGACAAGAACGCACGCGTGTTCGACAGCGTGGTCGTGATCACCGATCGCGTGGTGCTGGATAAGCAGTTGCAGGACACGATCTATCAGTTCGAGCATAAGCACGGCGTCGTGCAGAAGATCGACGAAAGTTCGCGCCAGCTGGCGGAAGCCCTGGAAAGCGCCGTGCCGATCATCATCACTACCTTGCAGAAGTTCCCCTTCGTCTCGCGTCAGCTCGCTAAGATGGCGGAGGAGCGCGGGGAAGCGAATAGCGGCACGCTAAGGTCACGGCACTGCGCCGTTATCATCGACGAAGCGCACAGCTCGCAGGGCGGCGAAACGGCGACCGACCTCAAGGAGGTTCTGGGCGGCCAGGGCCTTCGCGAGGAAGCCGCGAAATACATGGCCGAGAACGACGAAGAGGATGTAGAGGAACTCTACCGCTCGATGGCGAAGCGCGGGCGGCAGGCGAACTTGAGCTTCTTTGCCTTCACCGCAACACCGAAGCACAAGACCTTCAAGGTTTTCGGACGCGATGACAAGCCCGCCCATCGCTACACAATGCGGCAGGCGATCGAGGAAGGGTTCATCCTCGACGTGCTGAAGCACTACACGACCTACGCCACCTATTTCCGGCTCCTAAGGGCGAGCGAAGACGATCCGAACGTCGAGCGGAAGAAGGCTGCCCGCGCGCTCGCCCGCTTTCTCAAGCTGCATCCTCACAATATCGCCCAGAAGACGGAGGTGATGATCGAGCATTTCCACGCCGCGACCCAGCACAAGATCGGTGGCCGTGCCAAGGCGATGGTAATCACGGGTTCGCGCCTCGAAGCGGTCCGCTACAAGCAGAGCTTTGACCGCTATATTAAGGATAAGGGCTATGCCATCAAGTCGCTGGTGGCCTTCTCCGGCATTGTCACGGACGACAGGCTGAAGGATGTCGCCTACACCGAAGAAGGGATGAATCTCGGCGTCCGTGAGAAGGAACTGCCAGAGGTTTTCTCCACGCAGGAGTATCAGGTGCTGCTCGTCGCCGAGAAGTACCAAACGGGCTTCGACCAACCCTTGTTGCACACAATGTATGTCGACAGGCGGCTTGCTGGCATTCAGGCAGTTCAAACGCTATCGCGCCTGAACCGTATCCATCCGCTGAAAGAAGACACCTTCGTCCTCGATTTCGTCAACGAACGAGATGAAATCCGCGAGGCATTCAAGACCTATTTCGAGGGCGCCGAGGTAGGCGAGGACGTCGACCCAGCCCGAATGTATGAGATAAAGAGCGAACTCGACGCCGACGGAATCTATATCGGCGAGGACGTTGAACGCTTTAGCGCCGTCTATTTCAAGCCGCGCCAACGCCAGAGCCCGAACGATCATCAGTTGATGAATGCGGCACTTGATCCGTGCGTGGCCCGTTTCAAGGAGCTTCAGCAAGAAACTCCGGACGAGGCTGAGCTGTGGCGCGGCAAGCTATTGGCCTTCTGTAGCCTCTATGGGTTCCTCAGCCAGATCATTCCCTATCAGGATACGGACCTTGAGCGCCTGTATGTTTTCCTGCGTCACCTCGCGACCAAGCTGCCGAAGCGCGGCGCTGGGCCGTCTTACCAGTTCGATGACGAGGTGCGGCTTGAGTATTATCGTCTGCAGAAGATCAGCGAAGGCTCGATCAGCCTGAGCAATGGCCAGGCCAACCGGCTCGATGGTCCCTCGGAAGTCGGAACCGGCGTGCTGCATGAGGAAGCGGTTCCACTGTCGCGGCTCATCGATGTCGTCAACGACCGTTTTGGTACTGATTTTAATCAGGCCGACCAGTTGTTCTTCGATCAGATTGTCGAAGCGGCAATCTCTGATGTGGCCCTGAAGCAGGCGGCGACTGTCAATCCGGGTGACAAGTTTGAGCTGGTGTTCAAGAATTTGCTGGAAGCACTGTTCGTGGAGCGAATGGACCAGAACGAAGAAATTTTCGCCCGCTTCATGAACGACAAGTCCTTCCAAAAAGTCGTTACGGGTTGGCTGTCGTCTGAAGCCTATCGCAAGCTCAACCATTCGTTAGAAGATACACCTGCTGATTAATGATCGGGTGTCAAAAAGCTTGTTAGATAGCGATTTCCAGGGAGTGTCGGTATCGGTAGTTGCGTGTCCCCGCAACCAACGATACGCGCGTCTTCAAATAACCTCCCGTAAAACGGAGGCTTTTTGCCGTTCGGATGCCAAGCCCGCAAAAAGAATCAAAACGCAAAACGCCAATAACCACAATCGCAGCTGACGCACACCAGCCGCGACAACCCTCAAATACAAAACGATAGACAACAAACTAGAAACGCAGCAGCGGAAAGGCGCCCTGAAAGCGCCTTTGAACGCGACGATAGGCCATAACAGCATGCGTCTTCTGTCGCCGGCACTGCCCAGTCGAGGCTCGCCATCCCGACCTTGATGGTCAGACAGAACCGGATCGCCTCGTCCAAGAACACAGAAGCGCATCGCTGGCGAGCATCATGCAGAGCGAGCCAGATCAGCGGCGACCCGCATGCGCGACGTCAAGCAGTGGAGCTGGGCCAGTTCGTCGGTGGGTAGCGGGCAGGTGTCGGCTGGCGCATAAAGATCGCCTAAACCCACGGGCTCACGATGTGAAACCCGCGCGCTCAGAGTGCTGCTAAAACGCCAAGGGGCGGCGTCAATCTATCGAAATGATCGGCTATTTCGAATACTGGCTTGCGTTTTCGACCTGCACACCTCATCCTCGGGTAAGAACTTGGTCCTGCGTTGAGAAAACTCCGCCTGACACCGCTCGCCTTGATATCCGAAAATCGTCGCAACCCCCGTATGACCGGGATCATTGCGACAGTTGGCTCTGACGTCGCATCGCACCCCTATAAGGGGTCACTCCCCATATCCGTTCCTCATCGGGACCGGACCATCAAAGGAAAATTCCCGTGGCCAAGGAAAACAAACGCGGTAACCGCGAAGTCAAAAAGCCCAAACAGGTCAAGGCCACCACCGCCGTCGCGGTGCCCTTGTTCGAGAAAGCTGCCCGGATTGGCGCGGACGCGCCGAAGAAGAAAAAGTCTTGATCCGCCGCCTCCTCTTTGCTGCCGCGTTGCGACTAAAACCGGCCAGAAGGGGGGAGGCGAAAGCCGAGACAGACCATGGTTCGGACAGAGTGCTCGCGCGCGGAGCCAGCCTCTGGTCTGATACCGAACCCGTTCGGGCTGAACTGTTCAGTGTCGAGCGGCTGGAACAGCACGCTGCCACGCTGGCCGCGGCGCAGCCGGTTGCCGCCCGCGCCCGCAAAGTGCCGCCGCTGCGCCAGCGCCTTGACGATAACGCCAAGGTTCTGCTCGCGGCTTGGCGGGCAAGCGAGAATGAGCTGGCCGCCGGGCGGGACGTCGTGCCGGCCGCGAACTGGCTGATCGATAATTTCCACTTGGTCGAGGCGCAGATCCGCGAGATCCGCAACGACCTTCCCGATGGCTATTACCGCCTGCTGCCAAAGCTCGCCACCGGCCCTTTTGCGGGCTACCCGCGGGTCTTCGGGCTCGCTTGGGCCTTTGTCGCGCATACAGACAGCCACTTTGACCCAAAGACCCTGCGCCGCTTTTTGGTGGCCTATCAGACCGTCCAGCCGCTGACGATCGGTGAGACCTGGGCTGTTGCCATCACTTTGCGTATCGTGCTGATCGAAAACCTGCGCCGTCTGGCGGATCAGATGACGCGGGGCCGGGCCGAGCGGCTGGAAGCGGACAATTTTGCCGACCGCCTGTCGGTTCCGGGCCAGGCCCATGCCGCCCTTCTGTCTGAAGCGGCAAACCGGGCACGGGGGCCCTTGTCCGAGGTCTTTGCCGCACAGCTTGCCAAGCGACTGCGCGACCTTGATCCGCGCACCACCCCCGCGCTTGGCTGGCTCGAGGAGCGGCTGGCAGCTCAGGGCACCACGGTCGATACCGTGGTCCGCCACGCGCAAGAGCGCCAGGGGGCCTCAAACGTCACGCTGCGCAATATCGTCACCGCCATGCGCAGTATTTCGGCCACCGACTGGGCGGATATTTTTGAAAGCGTCAGTCTGGTCGAGGCGGGTCTTCTGGCCCATCCAGGCTATGGTGCGATGGATTTCCCAAGCCGCAATCTCTATCGCAGCGCGGTCGAAGATCTGGCGCGCGGCAGCGCATTGAGCGAGACGGCCGTGGTCGCTTTGGCCTGCGCGCAGGCGGCCGCAGAGCCGCCCGGGACGGTAAAGGCAGATCCTGGCTGGTCGCTTATCGCTGCCGGTCGGCAGGCGTTTGAACAGAAAATCGGCTTTCGGGCGCCCGCCCGGTTGCGGTGTCGCCGCTGGGGGATTGCCAGCGGCCTCAGCGGGTATCTTGGCGCCATCGCCATTGTGACGCTGGCACTGCTGTCGTTTGGCGCGATGTGGATCGCAGGGGGCGCAACCGGCTGGCTGTGGCTGCTGGCGATGGTGATTCCGGCCAGCGGCATTGCGGTGTTGTTGGTGGACCGCGTGGTCAGTGCAGGGGTTGGGGCGACGCTGCTGCCGGGGCTGGATCTGCGGGCGGGTGTGCCCTCTGCGCTGCGCACGGTGGTCGCAGTGCCTGTGCTGATCTCGGGGGCGGAGGAGCTGCGGGCACAGATCGAGGCGCTTGAGGTGCATCACCTGTCGGGGGCCGGGGGAGATCTGACCTTCGTGCTGCTGACCGACGATCTGGATGCCCCCGAGGGCGTGATGCCCGGCGATGCAGCCCTGCTGACACAGGCGAGCGAGGGTATCGCAGCCCTGAACCAAAAGCATCCGCCCGGCCCTGCGGGGCCGCGTTTTTTGCACCTGCATCGCCCGCGGCAGTTCAACGCCGCCGAGGGTGTCTGGATGGGGTGGGAGCGTAAGCGCGGCAAGCTGCACGAACTGAACCGGCTTTTGCGCGGTGCAACAGATACGGGTTTTCGCGATCCCGCAGGTCTGGTGCCGTCTGCTCCAACCGATGTGCGCTATGTTATTACGCTCGATGCCGATACGCGGATGCCCCGCGATACGGCGGCGCGGCTGATCGGCAAGATTGCACATCCGCTGAACCGCCCGGTGTTCGATCCGGCGCAGGGGCGCGTGATCAGCGGCTATGGCATCTTGCAACCGCGCGTCACCCCGGCGCTAGAGCCGGGCACCTCTGCGACGATCTACCAAAAAGCGACGGCCGGGCCCGGGGGGATGGACCCATATGCCGCCTCGGCATCGGATGTGTGGCAGGATATGTTCGGCGAGGGGTCGTTCACGGGCAAGGGCATCTACGACATCGACGCGTTCGAGGCGGCGATGCAGGGCCGGGTGCCCGACAATACCCTTCTGAGCCATGATCTGCTGGAGGGTATTTTCGCCCGCGCGGGCCTTGCATCCGATGTAGAGCTGGTCGAGGTTTTTCCGGGCCGTGTCGATGTCGCCGCCCGCCGTCAGCACCGCTGGACGCGCGGCGACTGGCAGCTGTTGCGCTGGCTGTTTGCGCCTGGTGTTCCGCTGCTGGGCCGGGTCAAGATGGCCGATACGCTGCGCCGCGCGCTGATGGCACCTGCGATGATGGCAGCGCTGACGCTGGGGTGGATGCAGCCTGGCCCGGTCGCGCTGATTGCGACGGTGCTGCTGTTGGCCGCGCTTGCACTGCCGGTGATCTGGCCCGCCATCATCGGTGTCATTCCGCGCCGCTGGGGGTTTGATCCGTCAAGCCAGTTGCGCCAGTCGGCAGGGGATCTGGGCATTGCGGGCCTGCAGGTGGGCCTGGGTGTGACGTTCCTTGCCGATACGGCGTGGCGGATGATGGATGCGGTGACGCGCACCCTCTGGCGGATGGGCGTTTCGCACCGCCATTTGCTGGAATGGACGACGGCGGCGCAGGCCTCACGCGGGGGGGTGCCTGGTCTTTGGAGCATGGTGCGCTTTATGGCGGGGGGCATGGGCCTTGGCCTCGTGCTGGTGGCGGGTGCCGTGGCGCTTGCGCCCGGGGCGGCGCCCTTGGCGCTTCCTTTCGCAGCGCTGTGGATCTGTGCCCCGCTGATTGCATTGTGGATCAGCCGCCCGCCGGCTCTTTCCGAGCAGGCCACCCTGACCCCCGAGGCCGCGCGCGATCTGCGCCTGATCGCCCGCGCGACCTGGCACTATTTCGAGACCTTTGTAACGGCAGAGCACAACCATCTGCCGCCCGACAACCACCAAGAGATCCCGGTGCCGCTGACGGCGGCGCGCACCTCACCCACCAATATGGGCCTTTATCTGCTGTCCTGTGTTGCCGCACGCGACTTTGGATGGATCGGAACGGCGGCAGCCGCTGCACGGATAGAGGCCACACTGGCCACCATGCAGTCGCTGACAAAGCACAAGGGGCATTTCTACAACTGGTATAGCACGGCCGATGGCCAAGTCCTGAATCCGGCCTATGTATCGTCGGTCGACAGCGGCAATCTGGCGGGGCATCTGATCGCGCTGGCGAATGCCTGCGAAGCCTGGGCCGAAGGCGGCGATCACCCGGACCCCGCCACCCTTCGGACAGGCCTTATGGACACGCTGCAGGTTGCGCGCGGGGCTTCGGACGCGGCCGGGATATCGGTCCTTTTGGATGGTATCGCCGCGGCAATCCTTGCCCCGGGGCCACCGCAGGCCAACTGGCCTGTCGCCCTACGTCTGGCCATTCGGGCCAAGGCCGCGCTGCCGCCTGGCCCCGCGACCGATGATCTGCGCGCCTGGCTAGGCGTGTTTTGCGATCAATGCGCTGCCGCTGCGCAGACAGATCCGCTGCACGACCGGCTGATGGCGCTCGGGTCGCAGGCACGGGCCATGGCGCTGGCGATGGATTTTGCCTTCCTGTTCGATCCTGACCGCAAACTTCTGTCGATTGGCTGGTCGCGGGACGAAAATGCGCTGGATGAAAGCTGCTATGATCTTCTGGCCTCCGAAGCCCGGCTGGCCAGCCTCTTTGCCATTGCGAAGGGCGATGCGCCGGTGCGTCACTGGTTCCGGCTGGCGCGCACCGCCACACCCGCGCGCGGCGGCGCGGTGCTGGTGTCCTGGTCGGGCTCGATGTTTGAATATTTGATGCCCGCGCTGGTGATGGAGGAACCCTCTGGCAGCCTGCTTGATCAGACCAATCGCCAGGTGGTGGCCGGGCAATGCGCCTATGGCCGCAGGCGCGGCGTCCCTTGGGGGGTGTCTGAATCCGGCTTCAACGCCCGCGATCTCAATATGAATTACCAGTATTCCACCTTTGGCATTCCGTGGATGGGACTGAAACGCGGTCTGGCGAGTGATTTGGTGGTAGCGCCCTATGCCACGGGGCTGGCGGCGATGTTCATGCCGGATGAGGCTCATCGCAACTATGCCGCGCTGGATGCGGCGGGGGGGCGTGGTCGCTATGGGTTTTACGAGGCGCTGGATTTCACCCCCTCGCGCCTGCCCGAAGGGGACAAAGTCGCCGTGGTGCGCAGCTATATGGCGCATCATCAGGGCATGACCATTCTCGCCATCGCCAATGTCTTGCACGCGGGCCGGATGCGGACGCATTTCCATACCGAGCCGATGATCCGGGCCAGCGAACTTTTGCTGCAGGAACGCATTCCGCGCAACATTCCGGCTGCGATCCAGCGCTCTGAAGCGATGGAGGTGACGCCCGGCTCTACCGTGCTGGAACTGCACCGGATGATGCAGATTTTGGGTATGCCAGAGGGGCCGCCCGTCAGCCATATCCTGTCGAATGGAAACTATACGGTGATGCTGACCGCGACGGGCGGAGGCTATAGCCGCTGGGGCGAGATTGCGCTGACACGCTGGCAGGGCGATGCCACCCGTGACGCAGATGGCCCGCAGATATGGTTGCGCGACCTGCAAAGCGGGCAGATCCACGCAATGGCCGAGACCAATCGGTTCGATCACCGCGAGGTGCATTTCTTTGAGGACCGCGCTGTCATCTTGCGCAGCGACGGCACCCTGTCGAGCCAGATGGATGTGCTGGTCTCGGCCGAGGATGACGCCGAGGTGCGCCGCGTGTCTGTCAGCTCCACCTCTCGTCGCGCGCGCGAGATCGAGCTGACGTCCTGCGCGGAGCTGGTCCTGACCACCCCGGCCGCGGATAACGCCCATCCCGCCTTTGCCAAGATGTTCGTTCAGACGGAATACCTGCCAGAGTTCGGCGCGATCATCGCGACGCGCAGGCCGCGCGCGCCCGATGATCCGGCGGTCTGGGCGGCACATTTTCTGGTAGTCGAGGGCGAGCCCACGGCGGCCCTGCAATATGAGACAGACCGTGCCGCTTTTATCGGGCGCGACAATGACCTGACCTGCGCGCAGGGCCTGAAGGCAGGCAGCAAGCTGGAGGGCGGTATCGGCACCGTCCTTGATCCGGTCTTTGCGCTGCGCCAGCGTGTCAGAATTCCGGCGGGTGGCACCGTGCGGGTCTCGTTCTGGACGGTGGCGGCGCCCACGCGCGCGGCGCTGCTCGACCTGATCGACCGTCACCATGACCGCAGTGCCTTTGACCGGGCAAAGACGCTGGCCTGGACCCAGGCACAGGTGCAGTTGCGCCATCTGGGTATCACGCCCGCGCAGGCGGCGGCGTTTCAGCGCCTGACCGGCCCGATCCTATATGGCGATCTGCGGTTCCGCGCCCGGCCTGACCTGATCGCCCAGGGTGCGGGCAAGCAATCTGCGTTGTGGCCCATGGGGTTCTCGGGCGATTTGCCCATTGTGGTTTTGCGCATCGACGATCCCGCCGATATGGCGCAGGTGCACGAGATGCTGCGGGCCCAGGAATATTGGCGCGGCAAGCGGCTTGCGGTCGATCTTGTGATCCTGAACGAGCATCCGGCCTCTTATGTGCAAAGTCTGCAATCCGCGATCGAAGCGGCGCTGCGGGCCAGCCGCAGTCCCGATGAGGGCGCGGGGCGCGGACAGGCCTATGCCCTGCGCGCCGATCTGATGCTGCCTGCGGCGCGCGCATTGCTGATCTCGGTGGCGCGGGTCGTGCTGGTGGCACGGCGCGGCACGCTGGCCGAACAGGTCGCGGCCGTCCTGTCCGATGAGGTCCATACGCATCCGACACCGGCGCCGCGCCCCGCGCCTGTCACGACGCGCTCGCCCGCCGCACCTGCGGCGGTGGAGGATCTGGAGTTTTTCAATGGTATGGGTGGCTTTGCCAAAGACGGGCGCGAATATGTCACGATCCTTCAGGACGGTATTTCGACACCTGCCCCTTGGGTCAATATCATCGCCAATGACGGATTTGGCTTTCACGTCTCGGCCACCGGCAGCACCAGCACTTGGGCCGAAAACAGCCGCGAGAACAGGCTGACGCCTTGGTCGAACGACCCGGTCTGCGACCCGACCGGCGAGGCCTTTTACATCCGCGACGAGGCGAGCGGCGAGGTGTTTTCGCCTACGGCCCGGCCGTTGCGCCGCGCGGGGCCGCATGTTGCACGCCATGGCTTTGGCTACAGCCGGTTCGGGTACCAGGCGGGGGGGATTGCGTTCGAGCTGCTGCAATTCGTGCCGCTGACCGGGCCGGTGAAAATCTCTCGCCTGACGCTGCGCAACCGTTCAGCACGGGTGCGCCGGCTGACGGTGATGACCTTTGCCGAGCCTGTAATGGGCACCTCGCGCGCAGCTTCTGCGCCGTTTCTGACCACCCAATGTGATGACGATACCGGCGCGCTTTTTGCGCGCAACCCCTGGGGGGGCGCATTTCCCGACCGCGTGATGTTCGCGGATCTTGGCGGCACACAGACAGGGTTCACCGCCGACAGGACGGAATTTCTAGGCCGTGGGGGGGATCTTGGGGCACCGCAGGCGCTGTTGGGGGGGCTGCCCTTGCTGGGCACTACCGGGGCCGGTCTGGATCCCTGCATGGTGCTGGCCCGGACGGTAGAGCTGCCGCCGGGTGCCGATTTGACCATCGATCATTTTCTGGGCCAGACCTCGTCGTCACAGACCGCCCGCGCCCTGATCCGCCAGCTTCGCGCGAGCGACCTCGACGCGGCCTTGGCAGAGGTCACCGCGCATTGGGACAGCGTTCTTGGCACCGTCCGGATTAAGACGCCAGACCGCGCGATCGATATTATGGTCAATGGCTGGTTGCCCTATCAGACGCTGGCCTGCCGCGTGCAGGCGCGGTCGGGGTTCTATCAGGCAAGCGGCGCCTATGGCTTTCGCGATCAGTTGCAAGATGGGATGGCGCTGACACTGTCGCAGCCCGCGCGTGTGCGCGCACATCTGCTGCGCGCCGCCGGGCGGCAGTTCCCCGAGGGTGACGTGCAGCACTGGTGGCTGCCCCATTCCGGGCAGGGTGTCCGTACGCGGATCTCGGATGACAGCGTCTGGCTGGCCTATGCCGTGGCCGATTATGTTGCGGTGACTGGTGATAGGGCTGTGCTGGACGAGGAAATCCCCTTCGTTGAAGGGCCGCGGCTTGCCCCCGGTCAGCACGATGCTTTCTTCATGCCAGACGTGTCGGGGACATGGGCGAGCCTCTATCAGCACTGTGCGCTTGGTCTTGACCGGGCCATTGCGCTGACCGGAACGCTGGGCCTGCCGCTGATGGGAACAGGCGACTGGAATGACGGCATGAACCGGGTGGGCGAAGGCGGACAGGGCGAAAGTGTCTGGCTTGGCTGGCTGCTCCTCGACACGCTGTCACGGTTCATTCCGCTGGCCGAGTCCCGCGATCCGGCCAGTGCCGCACGTTGGCGCACCCACCATGGCGCGCTGCGCGCGGCGCTCGAGCGGGAGGCATGGGATGGGGAGTGGTATCGCCGCGCCACCTTTGATGACGGCACTTGGCTGGGTTCGGCCGCCGCAATGGCCTGCCGGATCGACTCTATCGCGCAAAGCTGGGCGGCACTGTCCGGCGAGGCCGATCCCGCGCGCGCCGTTCAGGCGATGGCCGCGGTCGAGCGGCACCTGATCCGCCAGGGTCCCGGGATAGCGCTGTTGTTCACGCCGCCACTCGACAATGCGGCACCCGATTTCGCCCATGATCCTGGCTATATCGCGGGCTACCCGCCCGGTCTGCGTGAAAACGGCGGCCAGTACAGCCATGCGGCGATGTGGGCGATCCTCGCCCATACCCGACTGCGCGACGGAGACGGCGCCTGGCGGCTCTTTGCCATGCTGAACCCGATCAACCATGCGCTGACCCCGGCTGCGACCGAGCGATACAAGGTCGAGCCCTATGTCGTGGCCGCGGATGTCTATTCGGTCAGCCCGCATGAGGGGCGCGGAGGCTGGACCTGGTACACGGGTTCTGCGGCCTGGATGTATCGTGCTGCGGTCGAGGGTATTCTAGGTATCCGACGTCAGGGCAATCACGTGCGGATAGACCCTTGTCTGCCTTCGGGCTGGCCAGCCTTTTCAGCACGGGTACAGGTTGCCGGCACGGTCATCGATATCCGCGTGACGCAGGGTGGCCCCACGCCTTACGACGCCCGCACACCGGACGGCGACAATACCCTGGTCCCGCTGGACGGGGCGCAGCATGTCATTCAACTCCATCTCGGGGGTGGCGAGCCGTGAAACCGCCGGCCGGTATGGGGCGCGGCGGGGCGTGGTGCGGCCGTCGGCACGGGTCAACCATGCGCGTCGCCACCTGAGTGAGGGGCATGCGCCCGATGAGACCGCTCTTTTCGAAAAGCGCGCGCAGATCGGGGTCGGCATGCCCTATTCCCCGGAAACCTTCAGCACATCGATGCGCGCACATACCAACAGCATAGAAATTCCGCCGGTGATCAGCACCTATATTGACGGGCTGGACGACCGGCAGTTCAGCGGCGCTGCCATATGAACCGGTGAACCCGAGGGCGCCAAGATCGGCATGCAGATGCGTGACTGAACGGTGCGGCTTGCGCCACAGAGTGGTGCGCCGTGGTTGGGCGAGGCCAGTGGAGCTGGTCGTACTGGACCCTCTGCCTTGTCCACCCAGTCGAGTGGCCCTGAAAGCGCTCTGCAGGCATTATTCTGGCGCCACGATGCCAGGCATCACAAAAGATTCCTGATGTGAGGCGAGCGGATACCGACCTTCGGCCGGCCTGTGCCGCACTGCAATGGCCGTCGAAGTCGCCAATCAGGGCAGTCTAGCCCAAGAGCTATGCGTATGCGTTATCGCTACATCTCGGATTAGTCTTACTCAGCCGCCCGAATGTTCTGCCAGGCTAAACGGATCACGCGGGTGGCCGAAGGCGCGATGCAGGTGCCGACGGCCAGCTCCGATGTGCAAAAACAAAGAACCTCGGGGAAGTACATCATGAAATCAAACCGCTGCGCTTTCCGGCGCTATCTGTTGTCCGCATCTTTCGCCTCGCTTGTCGGCTTGCCTGCCATGGCGCAGCACATCGTCATGGCTGTCGATCCCGGATCGGCCGAGTCAAACCTCTATTGGGAAACCATCGGCGGGCTGATCACGCCGAATATGCAATCTTTGGTCGGCAATGACCCGGTCACCGGCGTCTATGACAATTCCGGCCTTGCCGAGAGCTGGGAGCATAACGAAGACTTTACCAGCTGGACCTTTACCCTGAAGGAAAATGCCGCATTCAGCGGCGACTGGGGGCCGGTTACCGCGGCGGATGTGGTGCATTCCGTCGGACTGCATATCGGGGAATCCTCGCGCCTGAGCGGCATTCAGGCCCTGCGCGACGCGCGTGTGACCGCATTGGGCGAGCGGCAGGTGCGCTTTGACCTTGCCAACCCCGACCCCGATTTCCTGTTCATGCATGCGGGCCGCGCGGTGCTGGTGATCTATTCCAAGGCCCAGTTCGATGCCGAGGGGCTGGAGGGCTATGCCGCCAATCCCGCCGGCAGCGGTCCCTTCACCTTCGTCAGCCGCGACCTTGCCAATACACTGCGTCTGGACGCGGTCGAGGATTACTGGGGCGGGGTTGACGTCAGCTATGACACGCTGGAGCTGCGCTTTGTCGGCGAGCCCGCGACCCGTCTGGCCATGGTCCTGGCCGGTGAGGCCGATATCGTCAGCCTGCCGCGCGAATTGCAACCCGAGGCGGTG
This sequence comes from Ketogulonicigenium vulgare WSH-001, assembly GCF_000223375.1. Classification (NCBI taxonomy): domain Bacteria; kingdom Pseudomonadati; phylum Pseudomonadota; class Alphaproteobacteria; order Rhodobacterales; family Roseobacteraceae; genus Ketogulonicigenium; species Ketogulonicigenium vulgare. Next base: position 75,091 of record NC_017386.1, read on the forward strand.
GCCGCAGGAAATGAGATCATCGCCTCGGCGCAGGCCTCGATGCAAAGCGCGCTGGTGCTGTCCGGGCTGTTTCTTGACCCCGCCGGTCCGGCCAGCGATTTGAACTTGCCTTGGCAGGATATCCGCGTGCGCGAGGCGATGAACCGCGCGCTGGACCGCGAGGCATTGATCGAGATTCTGTATGACGGCCGCGCCGAGCCGCTGGTCGCCTTTTCGATGGACCCGCGCTTTGACGGCTATGCTGCGGATCTTGCGGATAAGTTCGAGGCTAACTATGGCTATGATCCCGATCGCGCCCGTGCCCTGCTGGCCGAGGCCGGCTATCCCGAGGCCTTCGCCAATCCCGTCATCCCGATCATCGCCACCGCGCTGGGGGGGAGCCCCGAGTTCGGCCTGATGGCGGAGCTGGCGCAGGCGCTGTTCGCCGAAGTCGGATTGCAGGCCGAGATCCGCGAGATGGACTGGCCAACGCTGCAAAATGCGCGACTGGGCTTTACTGCGGATTTCGTCCACCCGATGCGCAATGCGCCGGTGCGACCCAATGCGATCGGGGTTCTGGCCTCTTACACCTCGCAACTCAGCCCGGCCTATAGCGTCGGCAGCGCCGAGCTGAATGCCATGGGCGATCGCCTGATCGCCAACCATGTGCCTGCAGAACGTGCGGAAATTGTGTCCGAGATGTTCACCTACATCTTCGACAACTACACGCACCTGCCGATCGCCACCGTCTCGGCCGAGGTGGTTGTGAATCCCGAACGGGTTCTGGGGTGGTCGTTCCCGGGGGCCTCGTCCAGCGGCTACAGCCACTTTCATCTGATCGAGACCGCTGCCGACTGAGGATTGCATGCAAGGTCCGGGATGTGCCCCGGACCCAGCCCCCCGGAGAAACTCCATGCCAAAATTCCTGCTCGTCCGCTCGCTCGAGGCATTGGTAGCCCTATGGGTGATCACGCTGATCGTGTTCGGACTGACTCATCTGTCCGGTAATCCTGTCGGGGCGCTGCTGCCCGATGATGCCAGCCAAGAACAGATCGATTTCCTGATCGCGCGACTTGGCCTCGATCAGCCTCTGCCGGTGCAATACTGGCGCTTTTTGACCAATGCCCTGCAGGGGGATTTCGGGCAGTCGATGAAATGGCCCGGCGAATCCGCGATGCAGGTGGTTCTGACCCGTATGCCGGCGACGCTACAACTGGGCGGCACCGCAATGTTGATCAGCATTGTCATCGCCATCCCGCTGGGTGTGGTCGCGGCGGCGCGGCGCGGCAGCTGGGTGGACTCGACCGCGCAGGCCATCGCGCTGGTCGGACAGTCGATGCCGAGCTTTTGGCTGGGGATCATCCTGATCTGGGTGCTGTCCGTCTGGCTGGGTTGGTTCCCGACGTCTGGCGCCGGCAGCCTCTGGCATCTGGTGCTGCCGGCCGTGTCCATCGCCTGGTTTCAAATCTCGGCGCTGACCCGGCTGACCCGCTCGGCGATGCTCGAGGTGATGGACGCCGAATACATCAAGCTGGCCAGGGCCAAGGGCGTGTCAGAGGTCAAGATCACCTGGAAGCACGCGCTGCGCAACGCCGCGATCGTGCCCCTGACCTATTTCGGCGTGCTGGCCGGTTCGGTCCTAACCGGCTCGGTGGTGATCGAGACGGTGTTCTCTTGGCCCGGCCTTGGCTGGATCGCCATCGAGGCGATCAAGGCCCGCGATTTTCCGGTCGTGCAATCCGTGGTGATCGTCTTTGCGGTCATCTTCATATTGGCAAACCTTTTGGTGGACCTCCTATATGCTTATGTTGACCCCCGGATCCGCTGACAGCGCCGTGTCGTCCATCCGTGTGAGCGAGAGGCCGCGCCGGCGCCGCCGCTCGTTCTTGCGGCCCGGCGGCTGGCCGGTGCTGCCGATCCTGATCCTCTTGGCCGTGCTGATCATTCCGGCGCTGTTCTCGACCTGGATCGCGCCCTATGGCCCTGAACAGACCGACCTGCGCGCGCGGCTAAAGCCGCCGGTGTTCTTTGGCGGGGACTGGGCGCATCCCTTTGGCACCGACCGGCTGGGTCGTGATATCCTGGCGCGCACCATGCATGGCGCCTGGTATGCGCTGTCGATCTCGGCCGTCGGTATTTTTGTCGGCGTCTTCATCGGCAGCACGCTGGGTATCATCGCGGGATATACGCGCGGCTGGTTCGACACGGTCATCATGCGTCTGGTCGATATCTCTTTCGCGCTGCCGGCAATGCTGCTGGCGCTGGCGCTGTCGGCACTGTCGGGACCTAGCTTTTCCTCGGTCATCATCGTCGTGGCCTTTGTACTCTGGGCGTATTTCGCCAGACAGGTGCGGGCCGAGGTGCTGAGCCTGCGCGAAAGGGATTTCGTCGCCCGTGCCGTCGTGGCGGGCACGCCCCATCTGACCATTCTGCGCCGCCATATCCTTGCCAATGTCACCAATACCATCGTGGTTCTGGCGACCTTGCAGGTCGGCGTTGTCATCACGCTAGAGGCTTCGCTCAGCTTTTTGGGCATTGGCATTCCCCGTCCGACCCCGACCTGGGGGCTGATGGTGGCCGATGGCCGGCAGCTTTTGACCAGCGCCTGGTGGATGTCGTTCTTTCCCGGCATGGCGATCCTGCTGACCGTGCTGTCCGTAAACCTTTTCGGGGACTGGCTGCGCGACCGGCTGGACCCGCGGCATAGGGACCTATGAGATGACCCAGACCGACACTGCGCCGATCCTGTCCGTGCGCGACCTTCAAACCCTGATTTCCACCAAGCGCGGCGATTTTCTTGCCGTCGACGGTGTCAGTTTTGACCTGCACCGGGGCGAGACACTGGGTATCGTCGGCGAATCCGGCAGTGGCAAATCCATGACCGGCATGTCTCTGATGCGGCTGTTGCCACCGCGTACCGGACAGGTCGCTGCCGGCAGCATCACCCTTGCGGGGCGAGAGCTGACCACGCTGTCTGATCGCGAGATGCGCCGGGTGCGTGGCCGCGACATCGCGATGATCCTGCAGGACCCGCAAACCTCGTTGAACCCCGCGTTCACCATCGGCGACCAGATCGCCGAGGCGCTGCGCCTGCATGGCAAGCCGGGGCAGGGGGGCTATATGGCGATGGCGGTGGACGCCCTGCGCAAGGTGCAGGTCGCGGCGCCAGAGATGAGGGTAAAGGCCTATCCGCATCAGATGAGCGGGGGGATGCGCCAACGCGCGGTCGGTGCCATCGCCATTTCCTGTCAGCCGCAAGTCATCATCGCGGACGAGCCGACAACCGCGCTGGATGTGACGGTGCAGGCGCAATATTTGCGGCTGCTGCGCCAGTTGCAGCAAGAGACCGGCATGGGGATCCTATTCATCACCCATGATTTCGGCATTGTCGCCCGTGTCTGCCACAGTCTGGCGGTGATGTATGCCGGGCAGATCGTTGAAAGCGGACCGGTGCGCAGGATATTTGACCGTCCATCGCATCCCTATACGCGGGCTTTGCTGGACTCGGTGCCTAAGCTGCACAACCAGTCGGGGCGATTGCCGGCGATCGACGGTCAGCCACCGGCGCTATGGGCGAAACCGCCGGGCTGCCGTTTTGCGCCGCGCTGCGGCTTTGCCACCGATACCTGCCGGACCACGCCGCCGCCGCTGACCGAACTGGGCGGGTCTGGGCGCGAAAGACATTCTGCAAGTTGCTGGAGGCTGGTGCCATGACCCATCCCGTTCTGGAAGTGCGGGATCTGGCCCGCCATTTCACGCTGGGCACTGGCCTGCTCGGTGGCGCCCCCAGGATGGTCAAGGCCGTGGACGGCATGGATTTTGCCATCCCCGCCGGCAAGACTCTGGCGCTGGTCGGAGAATCCGGCTGTGGCAAGACAACGGCCACGCGGATGATCCTGCGGCTGGACCAGCCGACCCGCGGTCGCGTGTTGGTCGACGGGCAGGATATCCATGCGCTGAAGGGGGCGGCGCTGCGCCTCTTCCGCTCGAAGGTGCAGGCCGTGTTCCAGGACCCGTGGTCCTCGCTCAATCCCCGGATGCGTGTGCGCGATCTGGTCGCGGAACCCTTGATGGCCAGCCGCAAGCTGACGCGCAAGGAAGTCGACATGCGGGTCGACAAAGTATTGGGCGATGTGGGCTTGCGTCCTGATCAGGCGCGCAACTTTCCGCATGAGTTCTCGGGTGGGCAGCGGCAGCGGATCGCTATCGCCTCGGCCCTGATCGCCGAGCCGAAGCTAATCGTGCTGGACGAGCCGGTCTCGGCGCTGGATGTCTCGATCCGGTCGCAGATCATGAACCTGTTCAAGGATATCCAGCAGGAATATGGCGTCAGCTATCTGCTGGTCGCGCATGATCTGGCCACCACCCGATATCTCGCGGATGAGGTGGCAGTGATGTATCTGGGCCGGGTGGTGGAGACCGGAGCGGCGGATGCGATTTTCAGCGCCCCGCGCCACCCCTATACGCGTGCGCTGTTCTCGGCGGCGCTGCCGGGTCATCCCGATGATCCGCATGACGAAATCATCTTGAGCGGAGAGCTGCCCTCGCCGCTGAATCCCCCCACAGGCTGTGCCTTTCATCCGCGCTGTCAGATGAAGCTGGGAGAAATCTGCGCGACGCAGGCCCCGATTCTGCTCGATCCGGGCAGGCTGGGCCCCGTGGCCTGTCACCACTACCCGACCTGAGACCGAGGCGGGGCGATACAAAAGGCGGCGCCGGGATATCCCTGCGCCGCTTTTGTGTAATGTGAAGGAGACCCTAACCTTTCAAAGCGGATGCGGCATAGCCTTCGACGTTTTCGCTGAGCTTTGCCAAGTCGCTTTGAATGCGCGCAAAGCCTGCAGATTTCGCGCGCGTTGCCTCATCCATATAAAGGGCGCGATTGACCTCAATCTGTACAGAGTGACGGCCACGTGCGGGGTCGCAGTAGCGCCGGATCAGCTCTGCGCCGCGGAAGGGTTTGTTCAGAACCACATCATAGCCCATGTCTGACAGGCTGGTTTTGATCATGTCGACAAACGATCGCTCTGCACTTTGCCCGTCAAAGTCACCGATGACAAAATCGGGTCGCCGTGTTCCTGCGGGATCGGGCGACAATGCGTGGCCAAAGGCCGGCATTGAATGGCAATTGATATGATAGACACGGCCAAACGCTTGATAGGTCTGGTCCAGCAAGGCTTTGAGGCGATTGTGATAGGGCGTCCAGTACTGATCGATGCGATTTTGCATCTCGGCAACGGTGAGAAGGCGGTCATGCATCAGCGTATCGCCCCAGGCAAAACGCCATGCGAGGCCCATGCCTCGCTGGGCCGCCGAAGAACCTGCGACCGGATAAGGCCAATGGCCCTCGATCATTGCAAGGTCGACGTCATTCTCGGCGCGGTTCACGTCAAGAAAACTGCGGGGAAATAACGCGCGCAGCAATGGGGCCCCCGTATGCGGCGCATGGGCGAATAGCTCATCCACATAACTGTCCGAGGCCTTTAAAACCATCTCTTGGTCAACCGCAGGATGAAAGTCGCGTGGCAGATCAAGGCCGCTATGCGGGCTGTCATAGACCACGCAGCGCGGCGAAGTGATGGGGCCCTGGACGTCAAGTACGCCAGGGATGCTGGAAAGTAACGATGCAGGGATCATGCTTTACCTTTGGGCTGGTGCTGCGGCAGCAGGAGGGTAGGAGGTGTCTGGCATACCGATAAAGACATCGCCATCGCGGCCGGTCATGGCCGGCGAGGCAAAGGGCCGGGGCATAACCTCGTTTTGCGCGGCACGGATTGGGCCGATGGCCGCGACCGCAGCTATTTCGTCATCTGTCATATCGACATTCACCGTCATGGTCGGTGTTGGGCCGGCATCAATACGCGGATGGCTGACGGCTTGATCGACGCTATAGCCCGCAACAAGATGCATGGCGGTGATCTGGGCCAGTGCGGGAACAATCATATTGCCGCCCGAGGCACCAAGCACTGCGACTGATTTGCCATGCGCCGCAATGGCAACGGGGCACATGTTATTATGTGCATATGCGTTGGGTGCCATTGAGCTGATTTTCCCCGGACGCGGATCGAACCAGGCCATACCGTTATTGAGCAAGATCCCCGTGCTGGGCGACATGGCATAGGCGCCAAATCGGTTCAGCAGCGTGAAGGTGATCGCGACAAACCGGCCCTCGCGATCAACCGCATTGATCTGTGTGGTCGAGCCGTTTTTATCATGCTCGTTCACGGTAAGGGGCGCGATCTTTTCGCAATAGGCATGGCGCAATGCGGTCGCGAAATCGGCATAGAATTTGGGGCCGACCGCGCCTGATGCGCCGAAAAGCTGCTCGAACCTCAAAAGCGCAAGACGCAAACGGGCGCCACCGCTGGTGGGCCCAGGGGTAAAGATCGTATGCCCGGCAAAGGTAAAGGGCAGGGAGGGGTAGATTTTCGGCGCATATGCGGCCAGATCCCCGGCGGTGATCGAACTGCCGCCGGCATTCAGATCTGCGACCAGCGCGGCTGCGGTCTGTCCGGTGTAAAGATCCTCGGGGCCATTGTCGTGCAAGCGGGCAAGTGTAGCTGCCAACTGGGGGTTGTGCAGCACCGCGCCCGGCCCCGGGATCTTGCCGCCGGGTTGATAGACGGCCTGCATCACAGGATCTGCACGCATCTCGCCGTGACCCAGGCCGATCGCAAGCGAAGTGTGCCAATCGACGGTCATCCCTTTGGCCGCTTGATCACGGGCGGGGCGGATCGCGCGATCAAAGCCGATCGTGCCATAACGCTGCAATGCCAGCGCAAAACCACGCACCGCGCCGGGGATCACGGCCGATGTCATGCCGCGCACGTTTGCGCCGTTTTTAGATAGCGCATTGCCGTTGAAATAGGTCGCGCCGCTGTCGTCGGGCGCATAGACCTGCATGTCCAACTTTGCCGGCAGACGCCCCGTGAATTCGATCGTTTCGGCGCTGCCGTCCGGATGCAGGATCTGCATATAGCCGCAAGCGGCAAGGCCTGACATCCAGGGCTCGACCGTTTGCATGGTCAGCGCGGTTGTCACTGCGGCGTCAACCGCGTTCCCGCCTTCCTCCAGCACGCGGGCGCCGGCCTCGGCGGCGATATAATGCTGGGCTGTAACGACGCCATTCGCACTTTTTCCGGCGGGCTTGTGGCGCAGCCACCGTTCGTGACGGGCGGATTCGATGTCAGATCTGTGCATTTTTCAGCTCGTCTTCGACAAAATTCTGCGCGGCCGAGGGCGGCATAACTTCGCCTGCGCGGACTTTGGCAATGAAGTCGTTATAGCGCGCCTGGCGCATCAGCGCGTGGTCACAGACGGCATCTGCTTCGTCCGGCGGCAGCACAATGACACCCGTTGCGTCTGCGATCACAACATCGCCGGGCATGACAGGCGTATTGCCGACCGATACGGGAACATTCATCGCGCCGCCGCGGTTGTAAACGCGCGTCGTGATATGCGAAAAGCCGCGCGACCAGCAGGGCAGATCCAGTTCGAGGATCTCGTCAGGGTCGGTGCAGGGGCCATCAATAACCACACCTGCGGCGCCGCGCAGTTTCAGCATCTGCCCCGTGCCGCCACCGATGGGTGCATGGCGGTCATCGCCCAGGCGGTCAATCATCAGAAAATCACCCGGCCGCAGCTGTTTGATTGCGTAATGCAGCATCGTCGAGTCGTCCGAGGGAATGGCCACTGTCACCGCCGTGCCGACGACGGTGCCCGGTTTACGCAAGATGGGCTGGATCGCGCGATGTACAAAGCCGCGATCCCGGAAATGCCCGACCATCGCCACCTCGACCCCGCTATAGCGCGCAAGCTTTTCCGCATCGATCTGGGGGGGCATTGGGTTGATCTTGTATTTGGGGATCATTTTCTACTCCGTGTATCGGGATTGATCTGCTGCCCGGGGCACCCAGCCCGCACCGGGAACGGCGGACAGCAATTGCCGCGTGTATGCGGCCGATGGATTTTGGAACAACTGCGCGGGCTCGCCGATCTCGACCAACTGACCCCGTTGCATCACGGCGATCCGGTCGCAAAGCTGGCTGGCAACGCGCAGATCATGCGTGACGAACAACAGCCCAAACTGCAGCTTGCTTTGGATATCAGCCAAAAGCGCAAGGATTTGCGCCTGCACTGACACATCCAGTGCCGAGACACTTTCATCCGCGATCAGCAGCGATGGCTCGAGCGCAAGTGCGCGGGCGATGCAGATGCGTTGGCGTTGACCGCCCGAAAACTGATGGGGAAACCGATCTGCGGCGCTCGCATCCAGCCCGACCGCTTTGAGCAATTCGGCGGTCCGTTTGGCGGCTTGCGCCATGCTGGCGCCGTGGATCACTTGCCCCTCGGCAATGGCATCACCAACCTTTTGTCGCGGATCAAGCGCGGTATAGGGATCTTGGAAAATGATCTGCACATGGCGCCTTGCATCGCGCAAAGCACGTTTGCCAAGCTGATCAAAGCGAATGCCGTCGATTTCGATCACGCCGCTATCGGGCTGAACCATGCGGATTATGCATTGCGCCAGCGTCGATTTTCCCGAGCCGCTTTCGCCCACCAGTCCCAAAGTTTCGCCCCGGCGCAGGGTCAGTGTAACGTCATCGACCGCCTTAATATCCTTTCGCCCCTGCGAGAGACTGCGCAGCGAAAAGGTTTTCTTGACGTTTTCGGCCCGCAGGACCGCAGGCCCCAGGTTTTGCCGGGCGTTACGGGGAAGCAGGCGCGGCACCGCAGCGACAAGGCTTTTGGTATATTCATGCTGTGGGTCGTTCAGCACCTGCGCCACCGCGCCAATCTCGACCACCTGCCCGTGCCGCATGACCGCAACGCGGTCTGCAATTTCAGCCACCACGCCAAAGTCATGGGTAATGAACAAAATACCGGTGCCGTGGCTTTCGCGCAGACGCAGCATCAGTTTCAGGATCTGCGCCTGCGTCGTCACATCCAGCGCCGTCGTCGGCTCATCGGCAATCAGGACTTGGGGGTTAAGCGCAAGTGCCGATGCGATCATCACGCGTTGGCACTGACCGCCCGATAGCTGATGCGGATAGCTGCGATAGATCCGTTCGGGGTCTGGCAGCAGTACCTCGTCAAAAAGGGCCAGAACCTTTTGCCTGATCTGGGCCTTGGACAGGTCGGTATGGATGCGGAACGTTTCGCTGACCTGCTGCCCGACCGTGTAAAACGGGTTCAGAGAGGCCATCGGCTCTTGGAAAATCATCGAGATTTTGCCGCCGATCTTTTGCGCGCGTTGCCGTTCGTTCAGATCCAGCAGGTTGTCTGGGCCAAAATAGATGCCGCCTTGCGGCTTGTCGAATTGTGCCTCTAACAAGCCCATCGTGGACAGCGCAGTCAGCGATTTTCCTGATCCGCTTTCGCCGACGATACACAGAATTTCATGCGGCGCTAATGTCAGCGACAGATCCTGAACCGCATATGCGCGATCGGCGTTGCCCGGCAGTGGGATGGTCAAGTTTTCATAACGAAGCAGGGGCGATGACATCGAATTCTCTCTGATCGGCGCGGGGGCGGCCACTTTACGTGGCCGCTGATGCATTAAGCTAAGGACAGATAGCCACCGAACATGCGCATCTCGGAACCTGCTGGGTGCCAGGTAACCCCGTCACGCACGGCAAAGCTGCCCACCTGACGCCACATGAACAAGGCCGGGGTGACCTCTTGCCAAGCGGCGGAGAGATCCTTGAATGCGGTGAACCGTTCCTCGAATGTCAACGCGCTGTTAAAGCGGGCACCGGCAGCGATGTAATCTGCGGAGGGCGCCCATGTTTTCCAATCCGCGCGCGAGCGGTTCGCCTCGGGGTTCCAGTCCATCCACAGCGGCTGATAGGGATCGCCGGGGATGAAGGATGTGGCATTGCCGAAATTCATCAGATGGAACGGCCGCTGATAGACCATCGAGAAATTGTCCAGCACACGCATTTCCACGTTGATGCCGACCTCGGCCCATTGGGCCACCATGATTTCGGCCGCCGTCTCGTAATTGGGATAGAAGCTGCGCGTGATATGCCAGATCAGCGGTTGACCATCGTAATCGGTTTGCGCGACCAAGGCGCGCGCCGCGTCGGGGTCATAGGGCAGGTTCGACTGCAGGTCCGGCTCATAGAATTCGCCGTATTCGGGGAAGTTGAACGGAACTGCGGGGTGGAATGTCGTATCGCCAAATAGCGCTTGGACGATCAAGTCCATATCGACAGCCTGCACCATCGCATAGCGCAGGCGCGCATCCACAAGTGGATTGTCGACCGGATCGGGCAGCGTGTTGAACGCGACCGCTGCATAGCTGCTAAAGGGAACGCTAATGACATTGACGCCGTCATAGCTGGCCAATTGCGCCTCTTGATCGGTCGGGATGCCGACCATGACGTGGTATTCACCCGATACGACCCCCGCCATACGGGCGGCAAATTCAGGCACGACATGCCATTCAAGACGGCTGACCGGCGCGGCATCCCCCCAATATTGGTCAAAGGCCTCAAGCACCATGATCTCGCCCGAGCGGAAAGTCGTCACACGATAAGGGCCGGTGCCGATCGGTTCCTGCCCAAAGGCATCGACGCCTTTTTCCAGATAATAGGCCTTTGGCACGATAATCCCGCCGACGCTGGAAAGCTTTGCCGGCACGTGAATATCAGGGCTCTGGGTTTCGATCTCTAGCGTGTATCGGTCGATCGCCTCGACACGGATAAAGCCTTCGGTAAAGGTCGCGCCGCGCGGCTCATAGGCGTCATCCGCGCGATAACGTTCGTCCGACAGCGTAAAGGCGGCATCCTCGGCCGTCATCTCTTCGCCATTATGGAAAAGCACGCCCTCGCGCATTTTCACCGTCCAAACCGCCCCGTCGCGTTCAAAGCTTTCCGCAAGCTGGTTGACGACGACCGAGCCATTGGGATCAGCCAGATAGTCAACCACGGTGAAACGTTCATAGAAATTGCAGTAGATACGTGCAGAGCTGGTGGCAAAGCCGGTGACCGGCGACATGGTTTGCCACAGCGAGTCGACGGCCACCTTCAGCAGCTGAGTGTTTTGTGCAGCAGCGGGGCGGGCCAATACGCCGGTATAGGCCAAGGTGCTTGCGCCCAGCAAAAGAGAATTGAAAATGCGACGTGTAATCATGGGTTGATCCTTTGACAAAGGGTGCAGTCAGGTTCGGGCACGCAAAGCAGGGTCGAGACGGTCGCGCAGCGCATCGCCAAGCACGCTGATCGACAAGGTGACCAGGAAAATGATCAGCCCCGGCCAAACAGCGATCCACCATGCGGTTGCAAGATAATCGCGGCCTTCGCCTAGAATTTGACCCAAGCTGGTATTGGGGGGCTGAATGCCCATCCCCAGAAAGCTGAGCGCACTTTCCAGCAAGATGATGGCGGGAACGGTCAGGGTGAGTTGGACGATGAGTGCGCTGGCAATATTGGGCAGAATATGGCGCAGATAGAGCCTGGCCGGTGATGCGCCCAATGCGATGACGGCCTGTGAATAGGCTTGTCGCTTTGCGGACAGGACAAGGCCGCGGGCAAGGCGGGCATAGGTCTCCCAGCCATAAAGCCCCATCAGTATGATGAACAAGGTAAACGAGTTGCCGAAGAAGGCGACGCAAGTCAGGGCAATCAAGATGAAGGGCAGCGAGAGCTGGATATCGACAATCGTCATCAGCACGCTGTCAATTTTGCCTTCGAAGTGACCCGATAGCACGCCGATAAGCGATCCAAACACGGCGCCGATCACCGTCCCCAGCAGCGCAACCAGCACCGATATCTGCGTCGCAACGATCAACCGTGCCAGCATGTCGCGGCCCAATCTGTCGGTGCCCAGCGGGTGCGCCCAGCTGCCTTTTTCGGTCCAAAACGGCCCGACAAGACGCGACAAAAGATTCTGCTTTGCCGGGTCGACTTGCCAGATAAAACTGCCGAAAAACATCATGAAAACAATGCAGCCCAGGATTAACGCGGCGATGGCAAGAACCATTCTCGATCGGGTCATGTGCGGCTCCTGACGCGTGGATCCAGAAGCCCGTAGGACAGGTCTACAAGCAGGTTAACCGTAACCATCGAGACAGCGATCAGGACAACGAGCGCCTGAACAACAGCCATATCCTTTGAGGACACGGCAGTGATCAGCAGGCGACCGACCCCGGGCCATGCGAATACGGTTTCAACGACGACGGTGCCCGCGACCAGATTGCCCAGCATCAATCCCATGATGGTCACCAGCGGAATGGCCGCATTGGGCAAGGCATGGAACAGCGTGCGCCGCCATTTCGAGACACCTTTGGCCTGCGCGGCACGCACATAAAGTTTGGACTGCACATCCAGCATGGCGGAACGGGTAAAGCGCGCAAGGATCGCGGCGAGGCTGAGGCCAAGGGCCGCAGCGGGCATGATGAAGTGCAGAAAGGTCGTCGAACCCGAGCTGGGCAGCCATTGCAATGTCAGCGAGAACAGCAGGATCATCAAAATGCCGAGAAAGAAATTCGGCAAGGCGAACCAGACGACCGAAAAAATCATGACAAGGCGATCAAGCGCCGAACCCCGATAAAGCGCAGCAAGAATGCCCAGCGGGACGCCTATCAAGATGGCGATCAAATAGGACAGCCCTCCAAGCGCAAGGGTCTTGGGAATACGTTCGGCGATCAGATCAACCACAGGTCGCCCATCCCTGAACGACATGCCGAAATTACCGGTCAATGCGTTTTTGATATACACTAGATATTGCTCGAACAGCGATCGATCCAACAACCACTTTTCTCGAAAGAGCGCGATTTCGCGCTGGGTTGCATCGGGGCCAAGCATAGCCTGGGCCGGATCATATGCTGACCTTAAAGCTATGAAAGTAAAAGTCAAAACGACAAATATCGTAAGGGACATACGTCCCAACTTGACCAGCCAAAACTGTGCTGTCACCCAAATCTCCGTGTTGTCTTGCCGGTGTCTGCGACCAGCTTGCCATTATGGTTAGCCAAGTCATTCACGGTGTCATAGCCCGCAGTTCAAATTATTTTCATATGCAGTGAATATGAATAAGCGTCAGGTGACGGCAAACGGAAACTGCCGCGATGACAGGGGCGGCTTCAAAAACGGGCAATTTGTTTGGTTCTGGCTATGATTATTGGCACAGGCTTCTCAGATCAGCGGGTTTTGCGCAGATTTTCATGCGCTGCACTGGTCCATTCGCGGCCCGATCTGGACAAGTGTCAGCGAGGCCGGCAGTATTAAAATACAGAATGTATGGGTTTGATATGTATCAGGTATGAGCACACAGATAGAACTCAGACATTTCCGATATTTCTCTGTGCTTGCCGAGGAACTGCACTTCGGCCGCGCCGCCGAGCGTTTGAATATGGCGCAGGCGCCGTTAAGCCAACAAATACGGCAGCTCGAAGAACGTATCGGGGTCCCGCTTTTTCATCGCACCACACGCCATGTGCAACTCAGCGCTGCGGGTCATCGTTTTTTGCCCTATGCGCAACGTATCCTTGAGGATGTGGACGAGGCTATCCGCTTTACGCGCGTGCAATCCAGTGACGAGGTGGGAAAGATCAGGGTGGGCTGCATCAATATGGTGCTGGCAACGATCCTTCCGGGTGCAATCCGGATGCTGAAACAATTACATCCGGCGACCAGTGTTATACCCGTCACCCAAACAACCGGCATTCAGATCGAGATGCTATTGGATGACCGGTTGGACTTGGCGCTTACCCGCCCGACATCACTGCCCAATTATTTGCATGGAGAGATTATATTTCGCGAAACTTTTTGTGCCGCGATCCCAAGTGATCATCCTTTGGCCCATCTGGAAACGCTTGAGGCGACGGATCTGGACAATGTCGAACTGATGAATTTTGCAGCCAAGCTGGGTACCGGCTATGAGCGTGAAATACATCGTGCCATCAAGCGCGCAGGCGCACATCCGGTGACCGGGTCGGAATTCACCGATACCAGTTCCGCCCTTTGTCTGGTCGGGGCGGGCGACGGCATTGCGATACTGCCGCGATCGGTTGCGATGACGGCGCAGCCAGGTGTGGTATTTCGTCCGATTAACCTGCCCGGAGCGACCGCAGATATCATGCTCGTCTCGCGCAATATCTCGTCGGATGTAAAAACACGCGATCTGGCTGCATTCATTCGTAAAATTGCCACTGCGCAAAGTGGACAGACAGGTGTTGAATGAACTGCGCGCCTTTGATGCCTGACTTTACAGCGGATGCCGATCATATGGCCGGTCGCATCTATTTACAGATGCGCCGTGCGCGATCAGATGTCCGACCGCGCACGGCCAACGATTGGATTGACCACGAAATCAAAGATCAGCGGTGTTGCCGATTTTCTTGGTCACGCTTTTCACTCTCCGAGCGCGGGTTTTTATCGCGCTGGTTTTCGTGATTTTGTGAGCCGCCAGCTTGGCCCGGACGATTGCCGTCCTGTTGCTTCTGCTGATTTTGCGGATCGCGTGGCTTGTCTTGGTTTTGATTTGCCATATCCATAACTCCTCAATTTGGATAGCTGGCCTCCTCTGCCAGCGCTTTAGAAACGATCAAGGCGTATGGGTGTTCCGCGTGCGGTACCCTCACAAATGAGTGATACATGCGTGATCTCGCGATTGGTCAATGAATATCCGGGCTTAACGTTTGCAAATGACCGGTCGCATCAATCGTCTTCGACTTTATCGGGCAGCCCGTCATGCGGTGTCGACGCCAGCTCATCCAGCTCTGCCTCGGTCATCGTGTCATACATCTCTTTGGATGCACCGACCAAATCTTTGACGGCTGTCTCGCCGCGCTTGGCCGACAGTGCGGCCCCGGCTGCTTTTTGTTGGGCTTTTGATTTTGCAGGCATGTTGGTCTCTCCTCGCATTTTGGACGCAATGCTTTTCGTTGGATTTAGTTCCATTGTGCAGCGTTTCTGCCCAGGATTATCACCGCTGACCTCCGCCCCGAATGCCGGCTCGTGCTATCGGCAGGCCATGTAAAGTGCCCGCAACAGGGCGAGACGCGAAATTTACGCCCCAGCGAGGGAACAAACGCATTTTCTACCGATTGAATTGCTGAATTTGATACCTGCGTCATGGCGAGGCAGGGACAGGGCGGCCCTCACGCGATGCATGATTTGCATGGCGCATTCACCGTTTAAGTACATGTTTATAAATGATTATTTTATAAATATTTGCTTAATTAATGGAACGATAGACGGATAGCGTGCGTTGTTTAAGCAGGCCTCACCTGAGGCAACATTATCATGATAGGAAAATTTGAAATGAAATCCCTCATGCTCACCTCCGCAATCGTTCTCGTGACCATGGGCGCGGCAAATGCCCAGCAGAATGTCGATGAAGCAATGAACGTGCCAGGATTCCGTGCAACGGATTTCAACGGCATGGATTTGCACACGCTGAGCCCTGACGCGATTGTCGAGCTGCGCGCCGCGACCCCGGCCAACCCTGCTTGGAACGAACGCAATGCGGCATGGACCAGTAGCGATACCTTTATCGCGGGCCGCGACCAGTGGGAGAATATCGGCGCGATCAACGATATCGTCCTGAGCCAAGACGGCGAAGTACAGGGCGTCTTGCTGGATGTCGGCGGCTTCCTTGGTATTGGCGTGCGCACGGTGCTGGTTGATTTCCAAGACCTCTACTTTGTGCGCGAGAATGCTGACGGCGAGAACCTTGGCGATTTCTTCGTCGTGGCGAATCTTTCGCGTGAGCAGCTCGAGGCGCTGCCCGAATGGGACGACGAGAACCTTGCCATCGGTTACGCCTGGGACAATGGCGCCGCGATGGACGCTGCCGCCCCGATGGGTGTCGCCGATAGCGCCGCGCCGCAGATCGCCGCGCCAATGGCCGACACCGGCCTTGCCACGCCCACCGCAGAAGAGCTTACCGGCGCGACAGTGGTTGATGGCGCAGGCAACGCGATCGGCAGCGTCAGTGATCTGCGCCTCGAAGGCGACATGGTGACTGGTGCGATTATTGATGTTGGCGGATTTCTGGGCATGGGCGCAAAGCCTGTCCTCTTGCCGATTGATGCCCTCAGCGTCGTCCGCAACCCCGACGGCACAGCGATGCATGTTGCAACGTCCATGACCCGCGAGCAGTTGGAAGCACTGCCCGAGCACGCACAGTAAACTGGTTTAGCGATAGAAGGAGATCCAAGATGAGCAGTCCCGTAACATCGTATAATCCCGCAGAGGCTTCGCACCTTCTGTCAGCCGTGGACGAAATCAAAGGCACCAAAGTGTTCAGCCCCGCAGGCGACGATCTGGGCCATATTGATGACGTCATGATCGACGCGACCAGCGGCAAGGTGGTTTACGGCGTTCTTCAATTTGGGGGTTTTCTGGGTATCGGCTCGGACTACCACCCCATTCCGTTCGGCAAGTTGACCTATGATCAGGCGCGCCATGGTTACACGACGAATCTGACGAAAGAGGAGTTGGAAGGTGCACCGCGCTATAGCGATGACTGGCGCACCAACCGCGAGTGGCAGCAGCAGTCGTATGACTACTTTGGTGTCGCCCCATATTGGCCGTAAAGTCGGCTAACAATCTATTAAAACCGGCCCATTGGGCCGGTTTTTTTGTCAGTTGAGGACTAGGATTGAAACCGTAAGAAGCGTGGCGAATGACACCCAGGCAAGATAGGGCATGAACAGCCATGCGCTAGTGCGGTCTGCGGTGAACGCACGGGCCACAAAGGCGATGATTGTCACCATAAGTGCGATGATAATCGCCGTTGCCAGCGCTATGTTCTGCAAGCCGAAAAAGCTGGGAGACCATAGGTAGTTAAGGCCCATCTGTGCCGCCCACAGGACCTTTAGCGACAGGTCTGTGCCGCGCCAACTGCGCCATCCAACTATTCCAATTATGATGTAAAGTGCGCTCCAGACAGGGGAAAATATCCAGTTGGGCGGGTTGAAGGGTGGCTTTGCAAGGCCCTGATACCACGCGCCGGGTATATTGGTTGCGCCAATGATCAAGCCCACGGCAAGAACCACGACGATGAATGCGACCAGCCCGATTTTACCTGCCATATGGCCTCCTTAGCACGATGCGTGTGCAATTGATGTGATGCTAAAATGTGCAGCCTGCTGATAAGTTCCCAAAAATCTGATTATCGATGGAACCTTACCTGCCCAGGGTGGTTCAAAACATGCCTCCCGTCAGATCCCGTTTATCGTGCCGCCTTGACACCCTGCTGGGCTGGACGCGTAGGCCACCAATTCAATACAACTAAATAGCTGTTTTATAATGCAAATCCGTTGTGACTTGCATTTTTTCTCTTTGGAGCTAGCATGACGTCACGCCTAATTTTGAACCATATTGTGCAGCCCGACACGTTGTCGCCTCTGGCGATCACGCAACCTGAGTGAGAGCTAAGTTATTATGATGAGCGGTACACAGGCCGTGCAGCCAGAAAGCTTGGGGCGTGAATTCGAAGGCAACCCATTTTTTATCGCGGCGCTGGCGACGCCGATGCCCATGTTGGTTACCGATCCAAGGCGGCCTGACAATCCAATCGTATTTGTAAATGCCGCGTTTTGCGCGCTGACGGGATACGAACGCGATGACGTCATCGGTCGGAATTGCCGCTTTTTGCAGGGCCCAGGTACCAACCGGGGTGACATTGCGCGGCTGCGCACCGCCATCGCGGATCGCCAACCCATCGAACTTGATTTGCTGAATTATCGTAAAGATGGGTCGTCGTTCTGGAACCGCCTGGTCGTGTCGCCCGTTTTCGCAGGGGATGGGCAGGCACTGTATTTCACGGCGTCGCAGTTCGACATATCGCCCGAGCGAAACCGGTTGGCCGAGCTGAAGAAGAACAAGGATCAGCTGCAGGCCGAGATCGAGATCCGTATGCGCGACATCGCCGCGACCGAAGCCCGATTGAAATTCATCCTCGGTGCAAGCCGTATGGGCAGCTGGACGCTCGACATTGCCAGCCAGCGGCTGGATGCAACGGCCCAGTGCAAAATGATCTTCGGTCGGCGCCCGCAAGACAGCTTCAGCTACGCAGATTTGCGCGCATCCATCCACCCGGATGATCTGGATCGGTGGCAGGCCGAGGTGGGACGCGTGATAGACGGGCGCACAGAGCTTGCCATCGAGTATCGTATCGTGACGCCCGATGCACAAAACAGATGGGTCGAGGTGCGCGGCCATATTCAGGCGGAAAGCGCACCGCTTTCACCGATTATGATTGGCATTTCGCAAGATATTACGGCGCGTAAGGAGCTAGAGGAACAGCGCAAGATCATGTCGCGTGAGCTTGTTCACCGCGTAAAGAATACGATGGCCGCCGCACAGTCGATCTTTAACCATTCGCTGCGCAATGCCACCGACTTACAAGATGCAAAGCATCGCGCCGGTGGCAGAATCCGCGCATTGGCCGCCGCGCAGGACCTGCTGATATTAGAGGGCTGGACCTCGGCCGATACAAAGGCCGTGGTGGCCAAAGGTATCGCACCATTTTACGGTCACGCGATTACCTTTGATGGCCCGGATTTGGTATTGGACGAAGTGGGGGTTTCGGCGCTTACTCTCGGCCTCTACGAGCTTGCGACGAATTCGATAAAATACGGTGCGCTGAGCGTCGAGACAGGCGCCGTTAATATTCGCTGGTCTATCATCAAAGGCCAGGAAAACTACTTTATGTTCGAATGGCAGGAACGCGGCGGGCCACCCGCCGTCAAGCCAAAGGCACGCGGGTTCGGCTCGACCATCATGGAAACCGTCGTGCCAAATCAGTTCAGGGGGTCTAGCGAAATGCTGTTTGAGGACGCCGGATTGACTTATCGCATTACAGCGCCGGTGCCGCATGTGCCGGTCAGATAGCGGGTGGCTTGGGGCCACCCGCCGCATGGATTAGGCTGCCTTTTGCGCAGCAGCGTTTACCGCATCACCTGCAAGCGCGGTGAGCGCCTCGTCTGTCGCGCTTTCTTCATCCAGCGTTTTGGACAGGAGATCAGCAGCGTCGTTCATGCCAAGCTGCTTTGCCCACGCGCGTAGCGTGCCGTAACGCGTGATCTCATAATGCTCGACCGCTTGGGCTACGGCAAGCAGCCCAGCGTCAAGGGCCGGGCTGCCCTTATACTCTTCGATAATTTCGGCCCCTTCTTCGACGATGCCTTCGATGGCGGCGCAGGTTTTGCCACGGGGGTTTTTCCCCAGCATTTCAAAGATCAATTGAAGGCGCTCGATATGGCCCTCGGTCTCTTCGTGATGCGTTTTGAACGCGGCTTTCAGGTTCTGATCCTGTGCGGCCCGCGCCATCTTGGGAAGGGTGGACAGGATTTTGCGCTCTGCATAGTAGATGTCACGCAAAGTGTCATGGAACAGGGTGTCCAGTGTTTTCTCGGCCATGGTTCTAACTCCGTTTGCGACTGTCTGAGTAACGGCCACGCCGGGCGCTTGTTCCCAATCTGCGTCATTTTTCTTGCAACGTCACATCATGCGCAAAAATCCGCAGACATGATGCGGTCTGCGCAAGAGGCCTTTGGCCAAAAGGCGCTGCCCGCGCGCGATCTGCCTGCGCGAAATTGAGCGCGGACTATAAAGCGTTATGATGACATCGGATGAGTGGGAGCAGGTGCAAGATGGGGCGATACAACGCGCGGACGCGCAAGGACGATTTGCGTATCGGCACACCTATCTGGGTTAAAACCCCACATTCAACGGTCGAGGCCAATCACGCGTTGCCTAACGGCGCGTTCGATGTCGTCGTGGTCGGGGCTGGCGTGTCAGGCGCCCTGGTGAGCGAGGCGCTAACCCGCGCCGGCCATCGCGTATTGATCGTGGATCGCAGGCCGCCTGCGCGCGGCTCGACTGCGGCGTCGACCGCGATGATACAACATGAGATTGACGTTCCACTTGTTCATCTAAGGCGCAAAATCGGTGTGCAAAAAGCCGATCGCGCTTGGCTGCGTTCTGTCAAAGCGGTCAAAGACCTGACAGATCTGGTTCAGGACTTAAAGATAGACTGCCAATTTGCGCCAAAGCCTGCGCTTTACCTTTGCGGGAACCAGATGGGCCATCGCGCTATGACGGCCGAGGCTGCTGCGCGGAACAAGATAGGCATTAAAGCAGAATATCTGAGCGGCGGGGCTTTAAAAGATCGTTTTAATATATCCAGAACGGGGGCGATATTGTCGCAGGATTCTGCATCCGCCAATCCAGCGCAATTGACCGCCGGGCTTTTAGAGGTAGCAATTGCGCGAGGGGCATGTCTCGTCTCACCACTCGAGGTCACCGATATATCAGAAATGTCGGGTGTCGTCTCTATTGCAACAGGTGACGGGCATTCTATTAGTGCGCGCGATATTGTCTTTTGCACGGGCTATGAACATCTCGTGCAGATGCGGTCTAAAGCACACCGCGTGACATCCACTTGGGCCCTTGCGTCCTATCCAACCACGCCGCTGCCCCGCTGGATGGAAGACACAATCGTCTGGGAGGCATCAGACCCCTATTTATATTTTCGAACCGATGCACATGGGCGCGTCATCGTCGGCGGTGAAGACGAGGATGCGGCCCATGCGAATGAGAGTGAAAGAAAACTAAAGCGTAAATCACATCTTATACAAGAAAAGCTCGCCACGCTCACAGGCGTCACTTTACAGGACCCTGATTATGCCTGGGCCGCACCGTTTAGTGCCACAGTTGATGGGCTGCCTATTATTGATCGCGTGCCGGGATTTAAAAACGCCTATTCGCTTATGGGATTTGGGGGGAATGGGATAACCTTCTCAATGATTGGCGCACAGATCATATCGGCCGCAATTGCAGGCGATCAAGATCCAGATTCCGATATATTCCGTTATCGCTAAAATTTAGACTTTTCAGTGGCATAGGGCGACAGGGGGATCGTGATCGTCGCACGAAATCCGGTCTTTTCATAAACCTTCTTGATCTCACCGCTGAGGCGATAAGATATTTCGCCCTCTAGCAATTCGAATCCAAAGCCGTTTTCAGACGGCTCTTTCGCGCCCGGCCCACCCGTTTCCGACCAATCAATCGTAAGTTGGCTGTTCTCGAACTGCCATTGCACTTTCACCAGACCCGCATCGACCGAAAGCGCGCCATATTTGGCCGCATTCGTTGTTAACTCGTGGGCGACCATGGTGAGTGAAAGACCGATTTGCACCGGCAGCGATAAATCGGGGCCCTCAATGTGAAAAGCACTATGCCCAAACGGCGCAAGTTCCGCAGTGAATATGTCAGCGATCGAGGAATCGACCCATTGATCCCGCGAGAGAGATCCATATGCGCGGCTTAAGGCCGCCAATCGTCCACTAAACGCGCGCTCAAATGTTGAAACGGATTGAGACTTTTCAATCGTGCGCTTGGCAATAGATCCCACGACGAGGAGCAGGTTTTTAACACGATGGTTGAGTTCCTCCACCAGAACATGCTGCATATGCTCGGCTTCGGCCAATTGTGTAACATCTACAAAAGTGACGATCACACCATCTATTTCGTTCCCGTCGGTGCGGTATGGGATAACGCGCACAAGATATTGCTGCCCGTCGCGGTCTTTTGCGACATGATGATCCAAAGCATCGCCCGAGGCGAAAACGGCTCTTATATCTTCGCTCAGGCTGGGATAATCGAGTTGGCTGGACAGTTCTGTCAGGGGGCGACCGACATCATTCGTGCGCAGATTGAAGAATTGGGCGGCTTCAGGTGTAAAGGTACGAATAACAAGTCCACGATCCAAGAAGATCGTTGCAATGCGGGTGCTTTCAAAAAGATTGCGCAAATCATTATTGGCGCGATCTAGCTCCTCAATCTTTCCGTTCAATTCGGAATTTATGGTATTTAATTCTTCGTTGAGCGACTGCATCTCCTCTTTGGATGCCTCCAGCTCTTCGTTACTTGATTGGACTTCTTCATTCACAGAAACAAGCTCCTCATTCGAGGATTTAAGCTCTTCAAGCGCTGTTTCGTATTCTTCAATCGTTGATTGAAGCCGTTCTTTGGTATCCCGCAACTCGTGTTCAAGCTCTGTGTGCCGGTCGTCCGACAGGCTGTACTGGCCACCCAGTGCCTGTGCGGATGGCGGGGACTTCGCCTCGAACACAACAAGATAGAGCTGTTCCGCACCGGCCCGATCGCTGATTGGCTCGATGGTGAAATCTACGATTTGCACCTCATCGCTTTCGCGTTCGGCCAGCAGATTTTGGCGCGTCACCCTTTTTTGCGTTGAAACGCATTCACTTAGCGCAGCGCGCAGATCCAGACGTAGCCCCTTTCGTGCGAGGGTCATCAATTGACGGCTCGGAACGCCTTGGGGCGCTTCTAGAAAGGGCGAGGTTCCCGCAGAATAATAAACGATATCCGCATCAGAGTTCACCACAACATGCGCGGGGGCAAACCGTTCCAGAATGCGGGATTCCACTTTGCTTCGCAGCGAGGTGTCCCGCTCCTTTTGCGAGCTCGCGCTGGCATCCGTGAAAAGGAAAGACCGATTGTGGCTGACATTCGACGTCAGTCGCAGCGCTTTTGGCGAATGGTCGCGGGCCTGGAAAATACGGTGCTTTTTATCGAGCGTGCTAAAAAGATGGCTATGTTTGCCAATACTTTCCGAGCTGCCAAGAAACAGATACCCACGCGGGCGCAAAGAATAGTGAAACACCGGGATCACATCGCGCTGCACCTCGGGGCCAAAATAGATCAGTAGATTACGGCACGACACCATATCCATGCGCGAAAACGGCGGGTCGCGCACCAGACTATGGGGCGAGAAAACACACATCTCGCGCACTTCGTTGATGATCACAAAGCTCGCGCCATCGGGGCGCACATAGCGCCGACGACGCTCCGCCGACAGGCCGTCGAGCAATGCCTCTGGATAGCGCCCGGCGCGCGCAACAGAGAGTGCAGCCTCGTCGATGTCGGTCGCAAATATCTGCACGCGCGGGGCATTCGGATGCCGCTCAATGAATTCGCGCATCAAGATTGCAATGGAATAGACCTCTTCGCCCGTTGCACATCCGGGCACCCAAATGCGCAGGGTATCAGAAGACTTTTTATGTTCGAAAAGTTTCGGAATAATCTCTTTTTCCAGTAACTTGAACGCGTCTTCGTCCCGAAAAAAGCTCGTGACGTTGATCAGAAGATCACGAAAAAGGTTCGTTACCTCTGTCGGGTCCTTGCGCAACAAATCAATATAATTGTCCAGTGTCTCGCTTTGCTGAACCTGCATCCGTCTGCGAACACGCCGGAAAAACGTCTTGGTTTTGTAGCCTGAAAAGTCATGGGTCGAGTGGCCTGCAAGTATGGCGCAGATTTCACGATGCGCACGCTGCAGATCCGTCCGGGTCAACTCGTCGCTTGCGCGGCTTACGGCCTCCAGCGTGTCAAAGCTGCGTGCAAAAATCCGAAGGCGGTCGGGGATTTCTTCGACAGGGATGGCAAGGTCGATGATGTTGATGCTGATAGCGCTTTGCGGCATGTCAGGGTTGAGCGCTTCGTCATCATCAAGGGATTGGGCAAGCGTCAGACCGCCCGCTTCGCGAATGGCCTTGGCGCCCAAGGTTCCGTCTGCGTTTCCGCCCGAAAGTATGACCCCAACGGCATATTCGCGCTGATCTTGGGCAAGGTCGGCAAAGAACACATCCACGGGCTTACGCTCGCGCTTGGCCATGTCCGGCGCGTTTGACCGCAGCACGCCATCCTCGATCGTCAGGATTGCATCCGCGGGCATGATGTAAACGGTGTTAGACGCAACAGGCGTATCTGCGGCTGCGACAGCGACGGGCATACCGGTCCAGCCTGCGATGGCGTCGCAAACATCGCTGTCGCGAAGCTCCTCTAGGTGCATCACAATAACGATGGCGAACCCCGGGTTCGGCTCGAGCGTCTCGAAAAATGTCTCGAGCGCGGGAAGGGCGCTTTGGGCGCAACCGATTGAGACGATAGGAAACCTGTCAGACAAGCGCAGCATCCAAAATTAAGACCTGTTGCGGTGCATTCTAGTGATAGGTGCGCAGTTTGTCAGGGTATGAAGTGGCGCAAGTGTGGGACTTGTCGCGTCGCGGCGCGCTTCTTGGCATGAACGGACGATCCTTATCGATGTGATCGCTGCGCCGCTGCGCCGCAACAAGCTCGGCTGCATAGCTGAATTTTGTCTAGGCATAACGGCCAGACGGGAACCGAATCAGGGCAGCGGGAATTTGACTAGTGCTTGGGAGAGGGCGGCCTGCAATTTCAGCGCATGCCTTGCATCCGGTGGGGGGATTTATCGATGACTGAGTTTGGCCTGTTGTCGGCGCGTGACAGTGTCCATGCACATTTGGACGCCGACAGGCTTTTTGCGCAAGGGACGCGTAAACTTGCCAAATCGCCAAGCATGATACGCAAAGTCGAGCGGATCAATGTGGTCGCGCACATACCCGCGCTTCGCCTGTTCGCACGCAGCCTTTGCCGTAATAACGCGGATGCCGACGATCTGTTGCAAGACACGCTGTTGCGCGCCATCGAAAAGGCAGCACAGTTCGAGCCTGGGACGAATTTACGCGCCTGGCTCTGCACCATCATGCGCAACCGGTTCTACACACTCTGGCACAAGCGCCAGCGGGAATATACCGGCGGCCCCGAATGTATCGCCGATGAGATTTCGATCGAAGTCGACGGCCAGTATTGGAATCTCAGGCTGGTCGAAATGGAACAAGCCATCGCAAAATTGCCTTTGCATCACCGCGAAGCGATCATGGTCATCGCGGTGATGGGCGAAAGCTATACGCACGCGGCCGAGGTCTTTGGCTGTGATGTCGGCACAGTGAAAAGCCGGCTGAGCAGAGCCAGAGCGGCGCTGCGCGAACAGCTAGATCTGGACAGCTAAATCTCGGGGCTATTCCCTGTCGGGGGTGGCGTTTAGACGATCTGCTTCAGAGGCTTGCTTCTGTTCTTGGGCGCGCTCCAGCGCCTCGCCCAAGGCGATTGCCAGCTTTGTAAGGTGGTCAGGCAACGGCTCCATCGCCACGGCGCCGACCATTGCACGCAGGTTGTCGCGGATCTCCGGCATCAGTGCTTCGGATGCGCGTTCCGCTTGGTCGGAAAGATGTGTTAACTTATCGTTTGACGTCATAATCTACCTGACTGCGGATAATGCGGGACCACTGCGCTAAGGGATTGAATGTCCCTATATCATATACTCACGACCGTAACGCATGAACTCGCGTTCAAGTTTCTGAAAAAGAAAAGGTGTGACATTCATTTCATCAAGCATCGCTGTCTGTGAAATCGATTTTTCCAGTGTGGCGGCCACCAGCCGATCTGCCGCCGCCTGATCATATACAAGCTGCCTTGCGCGCATCCGCAGGAAGGGCAGCAGGCTAAAAACCTTATCCTTCAGGGGGATATCGCGATTTTGCAGATCGAGGTCAGCAAGAAGCGCCAGTGTCGACGTCGGTTTATTATGCAGGCTTGCCGTGCGTAATGCATCGGGCAACGCCCGCGGCGAGAAAGAGGTATAAAACAAAAAAGGGCAACGCCGCATACGCAGCTTCATCGCAAGATCGAACGTATTGAGCCGACCCAGCCGGATATCCAATATAGCAGCCTGCGCCTCGGCTATGAACGGGGCTGCGGCCTCAATCGATGCGAAGGGGCCAACGACAGTATTTCCGGTCATCTCAATATCGCTGACGATTTGGTCCGACATCATAAAATCGTCTTCAGCGACCAGTATTCTTACTGCTTTTTTGTGGGAAAGCGCATGGCCGAATGTGCCAAGACTTTGGCCTTCGGACGGGTCATTCGCCGCGCTAAATTTCTGTTCAAGATATGCCATCACGCGTCCCTCCTTTATGCGGGGATGCGGCGCACAACCGGACTTGTGAAGCCGTATAGATTCCTAGGCGTTGGATGGAATGCGCCAGCCGTTGACCGATCGTTCTGGCACGAACCTAACGGTTTCAGTTTGTATAGACCGGGCGCAGGATGACAACTGGAATCGTCGCTTGCAGGGGTATGAGGGCGGCGTCTCATGGCGAAACCCGGACGGGCAGCGCGGTTTTCCGCCAGCCGTGATCGGGGAAAATGGCGGGTTTCCTCGCAGTTTTGCGCGCATCAGGGCCGCGGGCCGCTTTACCCCGCTTGGGGCCCAGAATGACATGGAACTATCGCAGCGTCAGCCGGTTTCCCTCATATGGCTGCCAAGTGGCGGCATGAACATGATCGGAATATCCAATGAAAACCTTCATGCTAACGAGCGCTATTGTTTTAACCGCCGCAACCGCGGGCTGGGCCCAGCAAGCCGCTGAACCGCCCGCCGGGGCACCGGCAATGCCTGCCCCAGAGGCGACAGCAGCGCCGCCCGAAGATGCAGGTGCGGGCCCGTCGGGTACGACCACCCTTGATGGACAGGCTGTTGATCCGGCCGCGCCGCGCACGGATGCTGGTATGGCCGCGCCCTCTGCCCAAGAGTTGACCGGTGCGACAGTCCTGGATGCTTCGGGAGAGACGATCGGCACCGTCACTGATTTGGAAGTGGACGGCGACGCCGTCACCGCTGTCTTGATCGATGTCGGCGCCTATATCGGCGGCGAGAGCAAAATCGTGCACCTGCCGATTGACGCATTCCATGTTGCCCGCGCGGGCGATGGCTCTGCCACGCATATTGAGGCCTCGGTCACGCGGGCCGAGCTGGAAGCCATGGACCCCCATCAGGATTAAGTCCTGCGCCTTTTCGGGATTGAGCCGGGCGTTTTCGCCCGGCCTTTCCATTAAATCATCGGTCTGCCGCCCGTCACAGCGATTGTCGCACCTGATGTATAGCTGGAAATCGGATCTGCCAGCATGACATAGGCCGACGCCAGCTCGGCGGGCTGTCCCGGACGGCCCATTGGGCTATTTGCACCAAATTGTGCGACATCCTCGGCGGATTTTGACGCCGGCTGCAATGGGGTCCAGACGGGTCCGGGCGCGACGCAGTTCACACGAATTGCGCGTTTGGCCAAAAGATGCGCCAAGCCCCCTGTGAAATTTTGAATCGCGCCTTTTGTCGCCGCATAGGCCACCATAGCCGGGCTTGGCTGGTCAGCGTTCACAGAGGTCGAATTAATGATCGACGCGCCCGCCTGCATATGCGGAACTGCGGCCTTCACCAGATAAAACATCGCGTGAATGTTGACGGCGAATGTCTTTTCCCATTCGGCATCAGCATAGTCCTCGATTTCGGAAAACTCTGACTGATGGGCGGCGTTGTTGACCAGAATATCAATGCCGCCAAAGGCCTCGACCACGCGGGCAATAGCGCTGCGACAAAAATCTGCATCTGCGATATCGCCGGGGATCAACAGGCCGCGTTGGCCTGCGGCCTCGATCATGCGCAACGTGTCCTTGGCATCGGCGTCTTCGGCGTCATTCAGATATCCGATCGCGACATCGGCACCTTCGCGGGCAAATGCGATCGCGACAGCGCGACCAATGCCGCTATCACCGCCGGTGATGAAAGCCCTTTTTCCCGTTAGCCTGCCGCTGCCCTTATAGGTTGTCTCGCCATGATCGGGCCGGGGGTCCATTTTAAGAAACGAACCCGGCGCGGGCTGTGTTTGCGCAGGGTAGGGTGGCATGGGATATGCGGGATGCGCCGTGTTCTTATCATCGCTCATTTTCTGTCTCCTTGATGCAAGAAGAAAACGGGCAGGGTGGCCAATTGTTCCAGACAATGTCCCCCATGCGCCGTCCCGCTTTGGCCTGATTTCAAACGGCGGGCCTGAATTGGAACGCTGGGGTGATCCGCGTCGCGCAGCGACCACATCTGATGGTCACCGGCCTTGTCTATAACGGCCGGCTGCGCGGGTTTCGTCTGTGCTGGATCAAACTTGGCGGACGCCGTGAAGGGGAACCTATACCGGGCGAGATCGTTGGAAGGGAGAGCGGTTTGAACCGTAACGTCGGCGCGCCCGGCGAGGCCCACCTCATACCAAAGGCAGGAAGATGACGCGCAAGCCCTATGAAAGCAAAATTGGAAATGGTGGCGAGACCCAGCAGACGGGTGGCGCAGCACTGACAACCAATCACGGTATACCGATATCGGATAACCAGAATTCATTGACCGCTGGCCAGCGTGGCCCCACACTTTTGGAGGACTTTCTTCTACGCGAGAAGATCTTTCATTTCGATCACGAGCGCATCCCCGAGCGCATTGTCCATGCACGCGGGTCCGCCGCCCATGGGGTGTTCACCTGCACCGATCCGATCCCGGAACTTTCCCGCGCAACTCTGTTTGCCGCAAAAGGCAAAGAGACCCCGGTCTTTGTACGCTTTTCGACGGTCGCGGGGGGCGCGGGGTCTGTTGACACACCGCGCGATGTGCGCGGCTTTGCGGTTAAGTTCTACACCGACGAGGGCAACTGGGACCTTGTCGGGAACAATATCCCCGTCTTTTTCATCCAAGACGCGATCAAGTTCCCGGATTTGATCCATTCCGTGAAGATGGAGGCGGATCGTGGATTTCCGCAGGCCGCCTCTGCTCATGACACGTTTTGGGACTTTATCTCGCTGATGCCGGAATCGCTTCATACGGTGATCTGGGCCATGTCCGACCGCGCCATTCCGCGAAGCCTGCGCATGATGGAAGGCTTTGGGGTCCATACCTTTAAGTTGGTCAATGCCGAGGGTGAAAGTCATTTTGTGAAGTTTCACTGGAAGCCGGTGCTGGGGACGCAATCGCTGGTCTGGGATGAAAGCGCAAAGCTGCAGGGTGCCGACAATGATTATCACCGGCGCGACCTCTATGAGGCTATCGCGGCAGGCGATTACCCGTCATGGGATTTCGCGGTGCAGATCTTTGACCAAGATTTCGCCGATAGCCTGCCCTATGATGTTCTCGACCCCACGAAGATTATCCCCGAAGAACTTGTGCCGCTGCGGGTGATCGGTCGCCTGACCCTCAATCGAAACCCCGACAATCATTTCGCTGAGAACGAGCAGGCGGCCTTCCTGCCCTCGAATGTCGTGCCGGGTATTGATTTTTCGGACGATCCGCTGCTGCAGGGTCGGCTTTTCAGCTATCTTGATACGCAAAAGTCGCGCCTTGGAACGACGAATTTCCACCAGATCCCGGTGAACGCCCCGAAATGTCCCTATGCCAATATGATGCGCGATGGCCTGATGCAGACCGCCGTGCCCAAAGGGCGCGCGAATTACGAACCAAATAGCCTTGATGAATTAGGCGAGAACCCCGGCCCACGTCCCAGCGCCCAGGGCTTTGCAACCGCGAGGCAGGCGGTGCAGGGTGATAAGCAGCGATTGCGGCCGCAAAGTTTCGGCGATCACTACAGCCAGCCGCGCATGTATTGGCACTCGATGACGGATAATGAACGCGCGCATATTGCGTCTGCTTTCGTCTTTGAACTGTCAAAAGTCCAGGCTGATCACGTGCGTCAGCGGGTGCTGTCGCATCTGCGGGTCATCGACGAAAAGCTTGGCGCGCGTGTGGCGCGCGGTCTGGGCGTGGCTTTGCCGCAGGCTGCCACCCCATTCGTGGCGCCGCAAGATTTGGGAACCTCGGCCGCGCTGTCAATCCAATCGAACTGGCATGCAAAGCTAGAGGGCCGCAAGGTCGGCGTGCTGATCGCCGAAGGGTCAGACAAGCAGGCGTTGGATGATCTCATTGCCGCGATCGAGGGCGAGGGCGGTCAGGCATTTATTGTGGCACCGAAGGTTGGAGAATTGCAGCTCAAGGGTGGCACGATCAAGGCAGATGGCCAGCTTGCGGGCTCCCCTTCGGTGCTGTTCGATGCGATCGCTATGATCTTGATGCCCAAGCAGGCCGAGGCGCTGGCAAAAGAGGCCGCCGCGATCGCATTTGTCATGGATGCCTATGCGCATCTGAAGGCCATCGGGCACTGCAAGGGCTCGCAAGTCATTTTGGACCGGGCGGGGATCGCAGATGGTGAAGGCATTGGCACCAACGCCCAATTGGCCGAGATGGCGAAATACCGCTATTGGTCGCGCGAAGCGACGCTGCGCGATTTGGCGTAAGAGCGGGTATTGCGGTGGGGCGTCTTATGCGCGGGCGCCCCACCCGTATTTTTGCGGCGCGATCTGGCGCGCGGTGTTGCACGGTGGGCATGGTCGATCCCGCGCCTTAAAAGACGCCGCCGCGGCCTGATCGCTGTCGCTCTTATTGGACGAACCGGTCCGGTTTGCCGCATATGAAACGCGAAACTTATTCTTTTCATCTGATGACTTAGCCGCTGAACTTACCCCCCGTCGCACACAAATCTGTCCGGCAGGGCGGATGAGTTGATAGGCCATCAGAGCGCGTGCAATATGCGTTTACCACCAAGGGAAATATCATGACGAAATACGCGGCGTTTATGTGTTTAACCCTCGTTGCGGCCTGCGCCCCGTCAGTCGCACAGCGCCCGATGGACGAGGTGCCACAGCAGCAGGTGCTGGCCAATGGTGAGCGTGCCTATCAATTTGAGAATGGATGCGTGGTGACCCTCGAGCCGCGCCGCGCGGTTCTGCGCCATGAGAGCGCTGCCTGCGCGCTTTATCACCGCGATATTGCCCTGCTATACGCCTCTGCTGATTAGTGATGTCATTGCCCGCCTTTCCGCCGTTTGACCCCTCTTTGGATGTATGCACGCTTGCAAAGCTGTTGCTGGGCGCGACCTTGACCGTACGCGGGGTCGTCGGGGGCGTGATCATCGAGACCGAAGCCTATGGCGCAACCGATCCCGCGTCGCATAGCTTTCGCGGGCCAACCCTGCGTAATGGCGCGATGTTCGGGCCAGCGGGGCACGCTTATGTATACCTCTCTTATGGAATCCACGTCTGTCTGAATGTGGTTGGCCGGCCCGGTGAAGCGGTCCTTATCCGCGCCCTGCGGCCGCAATGGGGGCTTGATCACATGCGTGCACGGCGCCCGACAGGCCCGCTTTGCGCAGGACCGGGGCGACTGACCCAGGCGTTGAATGTCCAGCTCTCAGATAATGGCCGCCCCTTCGATGGCACCGATCTTGCGCTGACATTTGATGACAGATCGAACAAAGACATTCTTTGCGGCCCGCGCATTGGCATCACGCGGGCCAAAGATGTGCCGTGGCGTTTTGGATTGGCTGGAGAGCCGGGGCTTAGTCGAAAGTTCTGAAATTGCGGCGCGCGGGCGGGTTGTCGCAGGTCTTCCGATGATTAAACCTCGCGTGACCTTTGCAGAAACAAGCGTCAGATGGGGCGGACCACTCAAGGCTGTGGAGCATAGGAGGCGAGCGGCAGCATCCTGTTATCGGGGGCGTCACAGCCGTCTGCCGAAGGCGCCTTGCCAAGGAAAACAGTGCAGCCATTGCGGGAACCGCCCAAGCCTTTCCCGCGTTAGTTGCGCAGTTGCTGCCCGTCCTATCGACGCGCGATGTCGGCAGGGTGCGGGTTATGCGAAACGCCTCAAAAGGTGCCATATGCGCGCTATCGCAAGAACGGTCTCTTTTTCAGCATCGATTCCGACTATCGTGATTGTGGGGACAAGCGGCAGGATGTTTCATCCGATCCGACAAGATCGTTTTGATGCGAAATCGAACGTAGTCCATGATGTATTGATCAAGGATGACCCGCTATTGCCGATGATTGAGGGGGTTTTCTTCGTTCAGAAGACGCAGGCGAATGAGGCGCTCGGTGCTTTGTTTCTACAGTTTGACAGATCCACGCGCACGCCCGGCGAAGATGAAAGCGCAAAGTAAGGTAAATCTTTTCGGCGGGACAGATGCCGATTCAATCACAACACGCGATCCTCGAAAGGATATCATTATGAGACTTGCTTTGGCTTCTCTTGCGCTGATCGGCCTGACCGGTGCGGCTGCCGCCGATGTCGTTGTGTCCTCCAAAATCGACACCGAAGGCGGCGTCCTTGGCAATATCATCCTTGCGGTGCTGGAAAATGCCGGCATCCCGACGCAAGATCGCGTCCAACTGGGCGGCACACCGATCATGCGTCAGGCCCTGCTGGCGGGCGAGATCGACATCTATCCCGAATATACCGGCAATGCCGCCTATTTCTTTGATCGCGCCGATGAGCCGATCTGGCAGGACGCCGATCAGGCCTATCAGATCGCCAAAGAGCTGGATTTTGCCGCCAATCAGATCGTCTGGCTGACACCCGCGCCGGCAAATAACACCTGGGGCATTGCGCTCCGTCAGGATGTGGCAAGCGCGAATGGCATCACCACCTTTTCCGACTTTAGCGCCTTTATCCGCGACGGCGGCACGGTGAAACTTGCGGCGGCTGCCGAATTCGTAAACTCGCCGCCCGCCCTGCCTGCGTTTCAGACCGCCTATGATTTCACACTGACGGCGGATCAGCTGATTGTGCTTTCGGGCGGCGATACGGCGGCAACGATCCAGGCCGCCGCACAGCAAACCAGTGGCGCGAATGCGGCCATGGTCTATGGCACCGACGGGGGGATCGCCTTCTCGGGCCTGCAGGTGCTGGAGGATGATCTGCATGTGCAGCCGGTTTACGAGCCTGCGCCCATCATCCGCAGTGCCGTTCTGGACGAATACCCCCAGATTGAAACGCTGCTCGATCCGGTCTTTTCCGCCCTCTCGCTGGAAACGCTACAGATGCTGAACGGGCGTGTGCAGGTCGAAGGCGTTCCGGCCGAGGATGTCGCCCGTGACTGGTTGACGGAAAACGCCTTTATCGACTGAAGCTGATGCGTCTTGATCCGCTCTCGCTGGTGCTGGGCCTGCCAGCACTGGCCTCCTTCGGGTTCGCGGCCTTCGGGGCGCGGGCCTCGCGCATTTCTGCTGCCGAGCCGCGTAGCCTGTTCGATGCCTTTCCAACCTACGGGCCGGCGCTGTTCGCGGGCGCCATCGTGCTGATTGTCGCAATGTGCCTCGCGCGGAAGCCCCCCTGCGCCTTGCCCTATCCCTAGGGGCGTTACTTGCGACACTGCTGATCGCGGGGCTGGGCACGACGGTGATCGCGGCAGATCTTGGGCAATATGGGCGCGTGTCCATCGGCCCGGCCCTATGGATCTGGCTGAGTGTTGCGGGGCTTTGGACGGCAGATAGCCTGACACGCAGCGGCGCGTCCGAGCTGTTCCGCCTGTGCATCGGGCTTGGGTTGATCGGCGTGGTTGCGGCTTTGGCCGCCACGGGACTGTTCGACAACATATCGGTGGTCGCGGAGTATCACGCCCGCGCCCGCACCTTCCTGCGCGAGATTAATACCCATCTCTTCCTGACATTTGGCGCATTCGCGGCCGCGCTTTTGATCGGTATCCCGCTGGGGCTGTTCCTGCATATGCGCGCAAGATGGCGCGGCGTAACATTGGGCGCGCTGACGGCGGTTCAGACCGTGCCATCGATTGCGCTGTTTGGACTGATGATCCTGCCGCTGGGTTGGATGGCGAATAACCTGCCCTTGGCTGCGGCCCTCGGGATCAAAGGCATCGGGTTTGCGCCTGCATTCATGGCACTGACACTTTATGCACTGCTCCCCATCGTGGCGAATACGGTCAGCGGCCTGCAAGCCGTCAGCCCGTCGGTGCAGGATGCGGCACGCGCGATGGGAATGACGGATCGCCAGCGTCTGTGGCAGGTCGATGTGCCGCTTGCCTTGCCTGTCATCTTGACCGGCGCCCGGATCGTGCTGGTGCAATCCATCGGCCTTGCGACTGTTGGCGCGCTGATTGGCGCGGGCGGGCTTGGCACGTTCGTCTTTCAAGGCCTTGCGCAGGGGGCGATGGATTTGGTGCTGCTGGGGGCGCTGCCGACGGTCATTCTTGCCGCAATCATTGCCAAGATTTTTGATGTGCTGATCGTTTTTACCGCAAAGGTGCCGTCATGATTGAAATTCGGAACCTGACCAAAAGTTTTGGCGATATGCGCGCGGTCGATGATGTGTCGCTTACACTCGAGCGCGGCTCGATCACCGCGATTGTCGGCACCTCGGGCTCGGGCAAGTCCACGCTTTTGCGCATGGTCAACCGCTTGGTTGAACCCGATGGCGGAGAGGTTCTGCTGAACGGCCAATCGACCCGATCCGTGCCGCAGGCAGCGCTATGCCGCCAGATGGGATATGTGATCCAGGATCACGGCCTGTTCCCGCATTGGACCGTGCGCCGCAATATCGGCACCGTGCCGCAACTGCTAGGCTGGCAGCGGGCGCGTATAGATGCACGCGTTGACGAGGTCATGCGACTGCTGCAGCTTGACCCAAGTATCTTTGCCGGTCGCTATCCGCATGAGCTTTCCGGCGGCCAGTCGCAGCGTGTGGGCGTCGCCCGCGCGATTGCAGCCGCGCCGGATGTGCTGCTGATGGACGAGCCGTTCGGGGCGCTGGACCCTGTCATTCGCGCCGATGCACAGCAGGTGCTGCGCGATGTGCATCGCGCCTCTGGAACCACAATCCTGATGGTCACCCATGATATGGGCGAGGCGATGCTGCTGGCGGACCGGATTGCCGTGATGGATGCGGGACGGATCGTGCAATGCGATGCGCCGGACCGTATTATCACCCATCCGGCGAATGCCTTTGTCCGGGCGCTGATCACGGAGAGCGAGCGCGCCTTTCGCCACCTTGCCCTGCTGCCTGCAGCCCCGCTGATCACCGATATGCCCGCCGCGGGCGAGGCTCTACCCCGAAACAGCACACTTGCAGCAGTGCTTGCTGCGATGATCTGGTCTGGCCGCAGCCAAGTCCCGATGGCAGACGATACGGGGCAAGTGATTGGCAGTATTGAGTTATCCGACGTTATACAGGCGGGGCGCCCGACATGAGACGCTACATCGGCCTTATCCTTGGCATGATCATCACCGCAGCCATGATCATCTGGCCGCCGCTCTTCTCGCCCCTCATCGGTCTGGTTGCGCCGGCGAATGGCCCCGTTCTGTATGATCGCAGCAGCATGATGGCGCTGACATTGTCCCATATCGGCATGGTGGCCTTTGCGGTCCTTCCGGCAACGCTTCTCGCCGTTGCGGTGGCGGCTCTGGTGAACCGTCCGGCGGGTGCGCCGTTTCTGCCCATCGCGCGTTCGCTGGTCAATCTGGGGCAAACCATCCCCCCTGTTGCCGTGCTGGCGCTTTGCGTGCCGCTGATGGGTTTCGGAACATGGCCGACGATTACGGCGCTTTTCCTCTATAGCCTTTTGCCCATTTTCGAGAATGCGCTGGCAGGGCTGCGCGGTGTTCCCACCGCAACACGACTATCGGCGCGCGCGATGGGCATGTCCGAATTGCAGATCTTTTGGCGCCTCGACCTGCCCCTTGCCGCCCCGCTGATCATCGCCGGCATCCGCATCGCAGCGGTCATTGCCATATCGACGGCGACCATCGGCTCGACCGTCGCGGCAAGCAGCCTTGGCGAGGTGATTATCGCGGGGCTGAACCTGAACAATCAGGCCTTCATCTTGCAAGGCGCGCTTTTAACCGCAGCGCTTGCCCTGATCATCCACGGATCGCTGGGCGTTTTGGCCGCATGTTTTCAGTACAGAGGCGTGAGGTCTGATTAGATTATAATTTGTTTTTTTATCAGTCACTTATGTAAATATATCAG
Source organism: Ketogulonicigenium vulgare WSH-001 (assembly GCF_000223375.1). Taxonomy (NCBI): domain Bacteria; kingdom Pseudomonadati; phylum Pseudomonadota; class Alphaproteobacteria; order Rhodobacterales; family Roseobacteraceae; genus Ketogulonicigenium; species Ketogulonicigenium vulgare. The sequence continues at coordinate 110,596 of NC_017386.1, forward strand.
GCCCAAAAAGACACAAGACAATCGCAGCGAGGGAACTTTCCTGATCAGAAAACGTTTCTTTTACAGAAGATCATGACGTGAGAGGAGCGAAATGCCATGGACCATACCAGACATATCCGCCTGAACGACACCGAGCTGACCGAGGCTGTGCTGAATGGTGCAACCATCTACGGCCCCGCAGACGAGAAGATCGGCCATGTATCCGAAGTACACGGTCAAGGCAGCGGCGCGCATGTCGTTGTCGACATCGGTGGCTTTTTGGGCATTGGCGCAAAGCCCGTCGCCTTACTGGCAAGCGATCTGGATTTCATGCGTGACGAGGACAATACCGTTCATGCACTGACCCGCTGGACCAAGGACGAGCTAAAGGCACTGCCCGAGCATCGTCACTGACAGACGACCGAACAAGGCAACAGCCGCTCATACCTTTCGGGAATGGGCGGCTGTTGACGCGTTCCAAGGGCGTTGACCTTATCTTTTGAAAACCACAATCTTTTACGAACCACAGCGCCCCAAGGCGCGGCGCGATATTTCAGACTGCACAAATCAACACGCATGAACGATGGCACGGCGGTTGGTCTTACTCGCTGCGCACGGCGACGACCTCGATCTCGACCAGCCAGTTGGGATTGGCGAGACCCGCGACCTCAAAGACCGAGCGGGTCGGCAGGTTGGGTTGGGCATCCGTGCCAAAGAATTGGACATAGCCATCCATGAACCCTTGGAAATCCATCGCACCGCTATCGTCGGCGACCAGATAGACCTGCATTTTCACCACATCGCCCATCGTCATGCCAAGGTCGGTCAGATTGGCGGTGATGCGGTTCAGAACCGAAACCGTCTGCGCCTCGGTATCGCCAAAGGCCTCGGGGGTGTTCGGGGCTGCGGCCTCGTTCGTGACGCCCGGCACCACACCGCTGAGATAAACCAGCGTCGCATCAGGCGGAATTTCAACAGCGCGCAGGATCGGAAAAGTCGATCCGGGCGTGGTGTGGCGGATCACTTCGGCAGTGGCCGTGCCAGCAAAGCCAAGCGCGATCGCGGCGGCGACAGCAAGCGTTTTCATCGTCAAACCTCTTTTTCAGTTCTTGGGGAGGGATGCTGGCCCGGCACCGAGGGAGCGGGCGCCGGGCCAACGGGTCACCGCGCGGCGGAGACCATTTCGGGCGTTGCCGCCGGATCGGCAAAGGCATTCCCGAAAGCGGTGCGGATATAGTTCACCACATCGGCGACCTGCTGGTCATCCAGCAGCGCGCCCAAGGGGGGCATTGCGCCCTGACCATGCAAGGTGATGTAGATCGACCGGTCAGGCGCGGTCAGCGCAGCGTTACCGGCAAGCGCGGGATAGAGGCCGCCCCCACCGCCCCTGCGCCATCGGGCATGTGGCAGCCCGCGCAAACGGCATTATAGATGCCTTCGCCGGTTTGCTGCGTCAGCTTTGAGCCGCTTTCGAACCAACGTTGGCTGTCATCGGCGGCAGCGGCCGTAGCGGTGGCAAGGATGCAGCTTGCTGCGATCAAAACGAGGCTGCGCATCTTATTGCTCTCCTGCATTGGCGGTTGCGACGGCGTGCAGGCGGGTGATGGCGTCCAGCGACGACAGCACGGCCCCCTCCATCCATGCGGGCAGATAGGACAGATGCTCGCCCGCCATGACGACGCGGCGGTCCATCGCGACAGCGTCTTGATATTGCGCCTCTTTATCGCGCCACTGGCCATAGCAGCCATGTGTCCACGGCACGCGGTGCCATGCAACGGCAACGCCTGCTTTGAACTCGTCATGCATTTGCGGGTGGATCTGTGCGCCAAAATCCAGCGTCCGCTGGATGCGTTCCTCGGGCGCCATGGACGAGAACTGATAGGCCGTCGCGCCCCAGGCATAGGCGGCCAGCAGCACGCCCGGCTTGTTCGACAGATAATCGTTCGACGGATACGAGATCTGCGCGATGGGCAAATCGGTATAGGTCGTCCCGCCGTAAATATGCTCGTCCTCTTCCCAGAAGCGGCGCTTGAATTCGATCCCAACCTTGATCGAGGAGGCATAGTACATCGAGTCGATGACCTCCCACAGCGGGTCCGAGAAGTCGTGCTCGATCTTGCTGAGGATCGAGAAGGGGATCGTGCAAACGCAGTAAGGCGCGGTTGTCGTGACCTCGGCGCCGCCGTTGTCCATGTCCTGATAGGTCACGGTAACTTGGCTGTCGTCCTGATTGATCCGGATGACGCGTTTGTTGTATTTGACCAGATCGCCAAGGTTCGCCGCCATCGCGCGGGCAATCATATCCATGCCGCCTTTGGGCTGGAAGATCGGCATCGAGCCGTTCAGCGCCTCGCTGGTGGCAAGCGAGCGCCACAGGCCGGAGTCCAGAAGCGTGGAAAGTTCGATCGGATCGTTCGCGATCGGCGCGCCGTCCACACCGCCACCCGGGGCGCGCTCATAGCCGCGCCGCGCGCTGGCGTTGTTCGACTGCAGATAGGCGTTATCCGCATCCAGCCCGCCAAAGGTGCGCAGGCCCGCCAGCAGGTTGGTCTTGTCGGCGTCGCTCAGCACCTCGTCCAGCAGGCCCTGGTTCGTGACCTTGGACAGCAGATCCGAGATATGGCCGCGGAAATCCGAATTGATCTCGCGATAGCGGATCGGCTTGCCGTCAAACTTTGTCGCGGAATGCAGATAGGAATTGTTATTGATCTGGATCAGCGCCTCCATCTCGACGCCGAGGCGGCGGCAATAGTCCAAAATACCATAGTGGTTATAGGGGACGCGCCACGGGCCGGGGTTGAAATAGTTGCCCTCAGCGAAATCGACGGTCTGGACGAAGCCGCCCAGTTCTTCATAGGTGTCGCCCGCGCGCAGCGTCCAGCACCGGCCGCCGGCCACGTCACGGAACTCGATCACCTCGACCTCATAACCGGCATCGCGCAGCTCCATCGCGGCGACCATGCCTGCGATGCCCGCGCCCAGCACCAGCACTTTGGTATTGGGCGGCGCACTGCCCAGATCGATTTTACCGGCATAGGGCGAGGCATGCGCCATGCCCATCATCCCCATGACCTGATACATCACAGCCGCGCCGCCCAGGGCGCCAACCATGGTCAAAAACTGTCGTCTTGTCGGGGGGGTGTCGGCGGTTTGCGCAACCTGCTGCGCGGATCTTTCATCCATAACGTCTTCCTTCTTGGCTAAAATAGCTAGGCGTGACAGTTTGTCACATGCGACATTATGTCAAGACGGGTTGTGCTGAATATTTTTGCGATCAGAAAAAATATATCTGTCTAAAACGTGCAATTAGAAGAATTGCGACCAATAACTACGCATAGAAGTATGATATTCTCCTATGATCCGTTGTTGCTGCGCGGCGAAATATCAGATTCTGGGCGGCATTCGCTCCTTGCAGGCCATTCGCCGGCCGCGGCGGTGACGCGTCACATCCACCCAACTGGATCAGGTCGCAGCGATAAAAATATCGGCATGGGCCGCCCCAAGGGCACCTGCACACCGCAGCGCCGTTCAAGGCTTTTCATCCACCGCAGGTGACGGGAATTTCGCAGATGCCGGTGCGGCCTTGCGCGAATCGCATATCGTGCCGCGCGCACGCGCAGCCCTAAAATGGGCTCTCATCCGCATTGGCGTCAGGCGAGCTACAAATTTTTATCATGGGTTTATCCGCGCCTGAGTGGGAAATGGTCGGTCAATCCCGGAATTCAGTAAGAAGTTTTTCTGCTGGAACGGCCAAACGACACCAATCAACCCATTAAAAATAATCATTGATCGCGCAATGATAACTCATTTGAAGCGCGGATGATCGGCTGACTAGATCGGCGAAACACCTGTCCAAATCATGGGCAGCGGGCCTGTCGCGACCGTCTTTCGCTGCGTGGGGTCCGCCTTTGGATCAACACGGAGACGCAAATGACATCGAAACGGCAGATCAAGCTTGGGCTGGTGCCAATGGGCGCGGGCGGCCCGTCGAAACATAACACCTGGCTTGATCCAGAGATCCCCGCCGATGCCAGTGTGAATATTGATTGGTTCATTGAGATCGCCAAACAGGCCGAAGCTGCGAAATTCGATCTGATCTTTATTGTCGACAGCCAGTTCATCACACCCCATTCGCCGCCGCATTATCTGAACCGGCTAGAGCCGCTGACCCTGCTGTCGGCGCTGGCGACCCATACAAAGCATCTGGGTTTGGTCGGGACGCTGACAACCTCGTATAACGAGCCGTATAACGTGGCGCGGCGTTTGGCGTCGCTTGATCTGATCAGCCATGGGCGTGCGGGCTGGAATCTGGTGACCAGCGGCGATGCGGGCACCGCGCGCAACTACAACCGCGAGGATCATTACGATTACGATACCCGCTATGGCCGCGCGCTGGAACATGTAGAGGTGTCCAAAGGTCTGTGGAAGTCTTACCACGATGGTGCCTTCCCGCGCGACCGCAGCACCGGTCAGTTCCTTGATCCCTCAAAGCTGCAACCCCTTAACCACAAGGGACAGTATTTCCGCGTGGACGGCCCGCTGAATATCGAACGCTCGGCACAGGGCGAGCCGGTGCTGTTTCAGGCGGGCGATTCCGATCAGGGGCGTGATTTTGGCGCGCGCGTGGCCGAAGGGATCTTTACCCATGCCGCTTCGCTGGAAAGCGGGCAGGCGTTTTACAAAGATATCAAATCGCGCGCCGCAGCCTATGGCCGCCAACCGGACGAGATTGTCATCCTGCCCGGCGCGGAAATTGTCGTCGGCGATACCGATGCAGAGGCCCGCGATCTCGAGCGTCATTATCATTTTGCAGATCAAAGCTTTGATCAGGCTTTGGCCGAATTCGGCCGCTCGTTCGGCTGGCATGACTTCCGCCAATACGATCTTGATGCGCCATTTCCGGTCGGCGCTTTGGAATATGCGCGCAACAGCTTTTTCACCCGGTCAAAGCAGTTGACCGAGCTTGCGGTCGCGCGGGGCTATACCCTGCGCCAAATGATCGAACATATCCGCGAGCCGCACCCCGGGGCCTTTGTCGGCAGCGCCGAGACGGTCGCGCGCGAGATTATCCGCTGGTTCGACGCCGAGGCGTTTGACGGGCTGAATGTACGGCTGGGGCACCCCGCCAATTTCCGCCGCTTTACCGACGAGGTCATCCCGATCCTGCAAGCGCGCGGCTATTTCCGCACGGATTACGAGGCCACGACACTGCGCGGCAATCTGGGTCTGCGCATTCCGACAAACGCGTGATGTATTTCATAAAAACAAGGGATTAGGATCATGGCGTATAGAATGAAATTGGCCGGTTTTGTTGCGGGAATCGCGCTGGCCTTCGGCGCAAGCGGCGCGGCGGCGCAAGACGATCCGTCAGTGCTGCGGTGGGCTGCGCCCCTTGTGCCGCATTGGGACCCGATCGTGCAGGGCAGCGGCTATGGGTTTAACCAAACCTATCTGGCCTATGCGCCGCTGACCGAAATCGACGAAAACGGCAATGCTGTACCCGGTTTGGCCGAAAGCTGGACCTATAACGCGGCGGGGGATCAGGTCACATTCCACCTGCGTCCGGGCCTGACCTTTCACGATGGCAGTCCCGTCAACGCCGAGGCGGTGAAACGCTATCTTGAACGGGCACAGACACAGACCAATTCGGCGCTGGCGGGCGATCTTACCTCGATCCGCGAGATCACCGCCGATAGCGAGACCGATGTCACGCTGCATCTGACGCAGGTGGATTACCAGATCCCGCTGCTATTGGGCAGCCGCGTGGCGCAGATCACCAGCCCCGTGGCCGCCGAAGATCCTGCCGCGCTCAATCAATGGCCGGTAGGTGCCGGCCCATTCCGTGTCGTCGAATACGTCCCGGAATCCCATATCTTCTTTGAGAAATTCGACGGCTATTGGAATGCCGAGAATATCTTTATCGACCGTGTCGAGCTTTATGCCGAGCCCGAGCCCTCGCAATTGGTCGCAGCACTGCAAACCGGTGTGTATGACTTTGCCTATGGTCTTGCCCCAAGCCAGGCTGATCTGGCGCGGCGCGCCGGGCTGGATGTCATTGCCTATCCTGTTTATTCGGCGTGGAACCTCAGCATCAATGTAAATGTCCCGCCCTTTGACAACCCGGCGGTTGTTGACGCCATCCGCCACGGTATCAACCGCCAAGAGCTGGTCGACGTTGTCACCTTTGGGGCAGGGACGCCCACGACGCAGCCTTTCCCGGCCCATTACGTCGCCTATGACCCCCAATCCGCCGATCTGTGGCCCTATGACCCCGCGCTGGCGCGTCAGATTTTGGCCGATGCGGGCTTTGGCCCCGGCGATATCACGGTGGATTTTGCCGTGCGCAACCAGCCCGGCACCGGCCAAGCCACGAACGAGCTGTTGCAAGCCCAGCTGGCGGCGATTGGCATCAACGCCCAATTGCGGGTAATCGCGGACTGGGCGACGCCATTCTTTGGCAAAGACCTGGCTCTGTCGACCTATTCGACGACAGGGCGCGAGTCCCCGGTCCAGACGTTAACGGCGCATTTCGGGCCACGTGGGCCGCTGAACCTGTCGGGCGGCTATGTGCCAGAGGGATTTGACGAGGCGATCAAGCTGGCCCGCGAAACTCCCCTCGATTCCCCGGATTATGCCGCCAATTTGCAAGCCGCCACGCGCGCCGCGCTGCAAAGCCGGGCCTTGGTCTTCACCTTTTCGCTGCCGGTCACCATCGTGAAATCGCCGCGGGTTTCTGACCCGCCGCTGATCCCCGGACAGATCCACCTGACCGGCGTGCGGATTTCTGACTGACAGCCTTCACCCCTGTAACGGCGCAGCGTCCTGCGCCGTTACATTGATACAGCGACGGGACTGACCGATGACTGAACTGCCCCCTGCTTTTGCACCGCGCCCATGGTTTGGCACCGCAATCGGCGCAACGCTGCGTGTCATCGGACAGATGATCGTGGTGTTCGTGACCGTGTTCTTTTTCGCAACTTTGGTGACATTCGGGCTGCAGGCCCTCAGCGGTCTTAGCCCCGCGCATCTGCAACTGGCCGAATCCGCGACACCCGAAGCGATTGCGGCGCTGGAACATGAATGGGGTCTGGATCGCCCCCTGTGGGAAAGATATCTCAGCTGGCTTGCCGGGATCGCGGTCGGTGATCTGGGCCGCAGTTGGTATAATGGGGCCAGCGTATCGGCGCTGTTGGCGGCACGCGCGGCGGTCAGCCTGTCTGTTGCGGGTCTGGCCCTGATCATTGGCGTTGTCTTGGGTTTCTTGCTGGGCGTGCTATCGGCGCGTCTGCAAGGTAGCTGGGTCGATCGCGGCATTACGGCCTTCACCACCTTTATGGGGGTTATGCCGCCTTTCGTCGTGGGCACAGCGCTGGTCGCAATTTTCGCCGTCGGCCTGAACTGGTTTCCCTCGGCCGGATATGTCCCGATCGGGCGCGGGGGTGTGTGTCTGTGGTTGCATCACCTGTGGTTGCCCGCCATCGCGCTCAGCTTTGACACGGTTGCGGATATTGCCCGCCAATTGCGGGCCGGCCTTGTGCAGGCGCAGCGCGAAAATTACGTCACCGGCGCGATTGTGCGCGGCCTCTCGCCCGAGCGTGTCTTTTGGACACAGGCGCTGCGGGGCGGCAGCGGGCCCGCGCTGACCATGCTGGGCATGAAATTCCCCAATCTATTGGGCGGCGCTGTGGTGACCGAGGCGGTCTTTGGCCTCGCAGGCTATGGCAAATTCGCAGCCGATAGCGCCAATCGCGGCGATGTGCCGGCGGTGCAGGGCGTTCTGGTTGTCGCCATCGTGCTGGTTGTCGCCTTTAACCTGCTGATCAACCTGCTGCTCTTGCGGCTTAATCCCGCTGCGGCGCGCGGCGTTTAGGGGGAAATGCCAATGATCCGCAAAATCTGGTCGCTGCCGTCCGGGCGTATCTCGATCCTCTTCTTGCTTTTTATCCTGACGCTTGCGGTCTTTGGCCCGTGGCTGGCGCCCTATGATCCGCTGCGCGGCTCTGCGGCGGTGCTGGCCCATCCCAGCGCCGCGCATTGGCTGGGCACGGATTATATGGGCCGTGATGTCCTTAGCCGCATTCTGGCGGGATCGACCATCAGCGTGTTCGGATCGGTTCAGGTGGCCATCATCGCGCTGGTGGTGGGTGCCATTCCGGGGATCTTGTCGGTCTACCTGGGGCGCAGCTTTGAATGGCTGACCTTGCGGCTGGTCGACACATTGATCGCACTGCCGTTTCTGGTGTTCGCCGTCGCGGTCACAGCCCTTCTAGGAAATGCCATTCCGCAGGCGATGCTGGTGGTCGGGGTGATGGTCTCGCCGGTCTTTTACCGCGTGGCGCGTGCCGCAACACTGGGCATCTCGCGCGCGCAATATGTCGAGGCGGCGATGCTATCGGGGGCCTCGACCGGATGGATCGTGCGCCACCATGTCTGGTCAAAGGTGATGCCGGCCATTGCCGTGGCGCTTGCAAATACAATGGGCACCGGGTTTGTGGTCGTCTCTAGCCTGACATTCCTTGGGATTGGCGTGCAGCCGCCCGCGCCGACCTGGGGCGGGGTGCTGGCCTCTGACCTCGGCTATCTGGGCTTTCGGCCCTATGCGCCCATTTTCACCACCGTGCTAATCGTGCTGACGGTGCTGGCGTTTAACCTGCTGGCGGATGTGATCCGCGATGTGACGGGCGAGGCGGGGCGCAGTTTGCTGTTGCGCCGCAAGACCGCGCCCATGCCCGCAACCGCAACCGGAGGGAACTGATGTCGTTCAATCGCCCGCTTTCAACGCAAGACCATATCGCCGCAGGGCCCCAGCCACCGCGCGACAGCACACCGCTGCTGCAGGTGGCAGACCTGCATATTGGCAATCTGGCAACCGGCGAGGATCAGGTGCGCGGCGTATCTTTCAGCCTGCATCCACGGCAGGTGATCGGGATCGTTGGCGAATCTGGTTCTGGTAAGACACTGACATGTCGCGCGATTTTGGGCATTCTACCGCAGCTCTTTACCGTCTCGGCTGGCCAGATTGCGCTATTTGGCAAGGATGCCGCGGCGCTGACACCCAAACAGTGGACGGCGCTGCGTGGCCTTTCGCTGACCGCGATTTTCCAAGATCCGGGATCTTATCTGAACCCTTCTGCGCATGTCGGCCCGCAAATCGCCGAAACGCTGCGGCTAAAGCGGGGCCTGAACCGCCGCGCGGCCAATGCACATGCCCTGCAAATGCTGCGCGATGTGCGTCTGCATGACCCCGAACGCGTCTTCAACCAATATCCGTTTGAGCTATCGGGCGGCATGTTGCAGCGCGTGCTGATCGCCGCCGCCATCTCGCTGGACCCGCAGATCCTGATCGCGGATGAGGTGACGACCGCGCTGGATGTGACCGTGCAGGCCGAGGTTCTCGACCTGCTGGTCGAGCTGAAAGACAAGAACGGGCTGGCGTTGATCGTCATCTCGCATGATCTGGCGGTTGTCGCGCAGATCTGCGACGAGGTTCTGGTGATGCGCGCGGGCGAAGTGGTGGAACATGGGCCCACCCGGCAGGTGCTGCACCACCCCCGCCACAGCTATACAAAGCTGCTGATCTCGGAACATGCGCAATACGGGCTCGAGCGGTTCTTGGATGGCACGCCCGACCTGCCCACAGGTGATGAGACCGCCCGCGATGCGATTGCCGTGACGGGCCTGTCGGTCAGTCTGGGGCAGGGGCGGCAGGCGAAATCCGTACTGCACGGGATCGATCTGCGCGTCACCGCTGGCAGCGCCGTTGGTATCATTGGCGAGACCGGCTCAGGCAAGACCACATTGGCACGCACGCTGGTCGGCCTTGTGCAGGCGCGCGCGGGTCAGATCCGTATCAATGGCGAAGAGGTCACCGCATTCACGCCCGCGCAATGGCGCGATTTTCGGCGGCGCGGCGTGATCCAGTATGTTTTTCAAGATCCGCTGCGCAGCCTCGACCCCGAGGCAACCATCGCCCAATCCTTGGCCGAACCGCTGCTGCTGCGGGGGCTGCCGCGCGCACAGATCGATGCCCGCATCGCGGCGCAGATCCAGCGGGTCGATCTGGCGGCAGAGCTGCTGCAGCGTTTCCCCGGCGAGCTGTCGGGCGGCCAGCGCCAGCGTGTTCTGCTGGCACGGGCATTGGTAACCGCGCCTGCCATTTTGGTGCTGGATGAGCCTGTCAGTGCATTGGACGCGGCCAATCGGGTGCAAGTTCTGGAAATACTGAATGCGTTGCGCGCGGGGGGCACAACCTTGGTCTTTATCTCGCATGACCTGGGATCGGTTGCGGGGGTCACGGATCGTGTGGCGGTGCTGTATCGTGGCCGCATCGTCGAATACGCCCCCACGCCCGAGGTGATCAATCGGCCGCAGCACCCCTATACCCGTCTGCTGGTCGGCTCTGCCCCGGTTCTGAACGGCGGATCGGATCGCCGGGCGGATCGCGCAAAACGACAGGCCCTGCGCCGCGCGCTAGAGCAGCTTTAAGCGCTGCCCTCGTCGTCTGGCGGGCCCGTCAACTGGCTGTCCAGCACCGAGAGCAGCTCGATCACGAAACGGGCGGTGGCACTGGGCATATCGCTGCGCATGATCGCGCGCAGCCGTACCGTGCCCAATGTCGCAGGCAAAGGCGTACCACTGGGCAGGTTATAGACCGGATGCACCCCGCGCGGGCGCCCCAATGCGGTGCGGGCGGTGATCCCGATCCCCGCTTCGACCGCAGCCCATATGCCCGTCAGGCTGGTGCTGGTGAAGGCAAGGCGCCAAGGAATACCTGCCGCATCCAAAGCCGCAATCGCACGATCACGGAACATGCAAGGCGCGCCCATCAACACCAGCGGCACCGGCGCGCCCGGCACCAGCCGTGTGGCGCGCGCGCCAATCCAATCCGTTGTATAGGCAGAGATATCTCGATAGTGCAAAGCGCTGTCGTCGTTATCCACCTGTTGTTCGTTGCGCCACACCACTGCGATATCCAGCGCCTTTGCGACCAGATCCTCGATCAGCTTACGGTTACGATCAACGCGCGCCTCGACCAGCATTTCGGGATGGGTATGCGCCAGCCGCATCAAGACTTTGGGCAAGCAGATTTCAGCGACATCGGGCGGAATGCCAAGGCGGGTTTCGCCCGCAACATCCTGTGACCGCAGCGTCGCGACCACCTCGTCATTCATATCCAAAATACGCAGCGCATAGCGATAGAGGGTCTCGCCCGTCGGGCTGAGGATCAGGCCGCGCCCCTGTTTTTCCAGCAGACGCACCCCTGTGATTTGTTCCAACCGTTTGATCTGCAAGCTGATCGCGGATTGCGTGCGCCCGATCTGTTGGGCGGCCTGCGAAAAGCTACCCAGTTGCACGCCGGTCACAAAGGTGCGCAGCAGATTTATTTCCAAATTTGCCTTGTTCGCACGCATCACCGCTCCTGTGATCTGGTGCACCCTGCCAATGCACGCGATTGCCATCGGATCGAAAGCGCAGCAGTCCCATCGCGATGGGACCGGTATTGCTGCTTTTCCGGTGGATGGATCACGCAAGAAACCTCACAGATAATCGCCCGAATTGGAATAGTTTGGACGTATTGATTTGTGGGCCGGCAAGAGAACAATCGATCGCCTTTGCGATCATACGCGCAAGATATACGCTATGTGGGGCGGCACCCATCGGCGCCGCCCCACAGGCATCAGGCAGATGTGCTGCGCTTGCGCATCAGCATTGGCTTGAACCCCCAAAGCAGGATCAACAGCGTAAAGCCCAATACAACCGCACTGATGGGACGGTCGATAAAGGTCGCGAAATCACCGCGCGACAGCAGCATGGCGCGGCGGAAATGCTCTTCCATCATCGGGCCCAGCACAAAGCCCAGCAGCATCGGCGCCGGCGGAAACCCCAGCACGCGCAGCGCATAGCCAAGCCCGCCAAATGCCATCACCAGCAGCACATCGAACGCACTGTTGTTCACGCTGTAAGTGCCGATGCAGATGAACATCAAAACCGCCGGAAACAGCCAGTTGTAAGGCACCATCAACAGGCGCACCCAGACACCGATCAGCGGCACATTCAGGATCACCAGCAGCACGTTGCCGATCCAAAAGCTCATCACCAGCCCCCAAAACAGCGAGGGTTGCTCGGTCATCAGCTGCGGGCCGGGCGCGATGCCATGGATCATCAGCGCGCCCAGCATCAGCGCCATGGTCGCGCTGCCGGGAATGCCCAGGGCAAGGGTGGGGATGAAGCTGGTCTGATCAGCGGCATTATTGGCGGATTCGGGCGCCATAATCCCTTCGATCGCGCCTTTGCCGAACCGCTCGGGCTGCTTTGCGACGCGTTTTTCAATCGCATAGGCCATGAAAGCTGCAATCGAAGGGCCGGTACCCGGCAGCGTGCCAAAGAACGACCCGATAGACGATCCGCGCACCATCGGCATCCACGAGCGGCGCATATCATCGCGCGTCGGTTTCATCGCCGAAAGGCTGACCGATTTGGGATCGACATCCTTGCCGTTAACCTTGCCAATGCTGGCGATCACCTCGGATACACCGAACAATCCCATCGCAAGGGCGATCAGGTTGATACCATCGGCCAGATCCAGAACGCCAAAATCGAACCGACGCGCACCGGTATAGATATCGCTGCCGACCAGCCCGAACAGCACGCCAAGCGCCACCATGATCAGGCTTTTGACGATCGAGCCGTTGGAAATATTCGATGCGGCCACCAGCCCCAGCAGCATGAGCGAGAAATACTCGGCCGATGAAAAGTTCAGCGCATAGGCGCTGATCGTGCCGGCAAAGGCCATCAGCAGAATGATCCCGACCGAGCCGCCGACAAAGGACGCAACCGTCGTCATCAACAATGCAATGCCGCCGCGGCCCTGTTTGGTCATCGGATAGCCGTCAAGGCAGGTGATCGCATTTGACGGCGACCCCGGCACATTCAGCAAGATCGACGCCGTATTTCCGCCATAGCTGGTGCCATACCAAATGCCTGCTAACATGATCAGCGCGGCTGTCGGCTCAAGCTGAAAGGTCAGCGGGAACAGCATCGAAATGGCCGCCAGCACGCCGATACCGGGAATGACCCCCAGCAGCGTGCCCAGAAACACCCCGACAAAACACCACAGCAGATTGTACCAGCTAAGGGCGGTTTCCAGTCCCAAAAGGACATTGTCCAGATAGCTCATCAGAAGGGCCACTCCATCAACTTAAAGTTCATGCCGAGGGCGAATTTAAAGATCAAAAAGGCCAGCACGCTGAGGATCGCACTGAGGATCACCGTGGTTTTCACCGTCGCGCCTTTGTCCGCATAGGCCGATGTCGCAACCACCGCGATGACCGCCGGGAACAGGCCTGCGGTATTGATCAGCACCGAAAACAGCACGACCGAGGTCAGCACCAGCACAGCGGCGCGCCAGTTAATTTCGGGGATGCGCTCGGCGGGAATCATGCGCAGGGCCGCCGTCAGCGTCAGCAACACGCCTAGCACCCCGATAATGACGCCAAGGGCCGTAGGGAACATCCCCGGCCCCATGCGCCGCACGGTGCCAATATTGTAATGGGTTGCCGCGTAAACGGCGACGATCGTGCCAAAAACAGCGATGATCACGCCGGCAATGATGTCCGGATAGCTGCGGTCTGACATGCCGACCTCCATGGAATGTAACGGGAAATGCCCCGGATAACCGGGGCATCTTTGGGGTGAATTGCGGATAGGGTCAGTTGACCGTCGCGCCCGATGCCCGCACCACCTCGGCCCAGGTTTCAACCTGTTCGGCAAGGAAGGCTTGGAATTCTTCTGGGGTGCCACCGACAACGACGCTGCCTTCTGCCTCGAGCGCGGCGCGCAGGGTCGGATCTTCGAGGGCGGCGTTGATGGCGGTGTTCAGCGTGGCAACCACCTCGGGCGAGAGGTTCGCGGGGCCGACAATCGCTTTCCAATCGGCGGTGTTGAAACCCTCGAACCCGAATTCGGCGACAGCCGGGGTTTCGGGCAGGGCGGGGTTGCGTTCGGGCGCCGTCACCGCCAGCGCGCGCAGGCTGCCTGAACGGATATGCGGCAAAACGCTGGGCACGCTGCCGACATAGATATCGACGCCGCCCGCCATCACATCGCTGATCGCCTGTGCGATACCCGGATAGGGGACATGCGCCATCTCGAGGCCGTTTTCCGTCGACAGCAGCTCGACCGACAGATGCGCGACGGTGCCAGCGCCGGGGGTGCCATACAGCACATCACCGGGGGCGGCGCGGGCCGCCTCGATCACATCGGCAAAGGTCTCGAACGGCGATCCGGCATGGGTGACAATCGCCATCGGCTGCGAGGTCACAACCGCGATCGGCGTGAAATCGTTCAAGACGTCATAGGGAATATCGGGATACAGCGTCGGGTTCACGGCCAGGTTCGACGTCTGGCCCATGCCGATATTCATGCCATCGGGCGTGGTGCGTGCCACCTGCGCAAGGCCGATGTTACCGCCCGCACCCGGTTGGTTCTGCACGACAAAGGTCCATCCGGTCTGGCGCGAGATACTGTCCACGATCATGCGCGCCGGAATGTCGGTCCCGCCGCCCGGCGGAAAGGGCACGGTGAATGTGATATTGCCGCGCGGATAATCCTGCGCCGCAGCGGCGCTGGCACAAGCGATCAAAGCCGCTGCTGCCGCGGTGGTGATGCTTTGGAATTTCATTTGCTAACCTCCTCTGTCGCAAACTCGATTTTCAGCCGGTGGGTGCTCCCAAAATGGCTGATATCCGCCGCGCCCCCTCCAAAAGGTGCGGCAGGAATTCGTTGATCTTCTCATCGTCGAAACGCGACAGCGGGCCGGTCAGAACGACCGAGCCGAACAGCTTGCCGCCAATCGTCCAAACCGGCACCGCAAGGCTGGCAACCTCGGGGTCACGCTCGCCGCGGGTGACGTGATAGCCGCGGGCGCGGATTGTGGCGCAGGGCTCGCCCGCCTCGCCATCAAAGGCCATCATGACCCATCCCGCCGCGCCCTTGTTGATCGGCATCGCATCACCGATGCGGGCCGAATGGCGGATCGCTTGGGTGGAATCGTGGCGCAACAGGCAGACGCGCTTGTCGCCCTCGCGGATATAGATCGCCGCGCTTTCGCCTGTGGCCGCACTGAGGATCGCAAGTTCAGGGGCGATATGCTTTTCGGGGATAAAGCTGGCGGTATAGCGCGCGCCGTAATGCGCCAGCTTTGGCCCCAGCCGCCATGTGGAATCGCTGCCCTGAACCATAAGCCCGCCCGTCGCCATCGTGCGGGAGATGCGCAGCACCGTCGATTTATCAAGGCCGGTTCTGCGCGCAAGTTCGGCCAAGGACAAAGTGGTATCGCCCTCTTGAAATACATCAAGAAGCGCAATGGCGCGTTCGACCGCTATGACAGCAGTTGCATTGCCCGGCATCTCACTCTCCCCCCAAAAGCGAATTGTACTAGGTACAACTGCTTTTCATTTAGTACAATACCCGCTACATCCGCTACGTCAATATCAAGGTTCGCGCAGAGGAGGAGACTGCATGAAAGACTTGGAAGGAGGGCATCAGTGGACGGTTCTGGTCACTGGCGCCGCATTGGATCAAGCGGCTGCGGAGCTGCTGGCCGCCAAGGGCGCAAAGGTCGTAAATATAGATGGTTACGCGGGAAAAGACGCGCTTGTCGCCGCTGCGCGGGATCATCAGGTTGATGCACTGCTGGTGCGTCAGGGTAAGATCGATGCCGATGTCATCGCCGCATCAGACCGGCTGCGCGTGATCGCAAAACACGGCTCGGGCGTCGATAATATCGACCTGGCCGCCGCCAGTGCCAAAGGGATTCCCGTATTGCGCGCGCTGTCAGCCAATGCGCAATCGGTCGCAGAACTTGCAATCAGCCTGACTGTCACGCTGTTGAAAGACATCCCCGGGCTGCATCATGCGGTGACGGCCGGTGGCTGGCCAAAGGCGGGCTATGTCGGACGGGATCTGGCGGGCGCTGTTTTCGGCGTCGTCGGATTTGGCGATATCGGACGGCGTGCGGCGCGTTTGGCGCAGGCGCTGGGAATGCAGACGATGGCCTTTGATCCCGTGATGGACGAGGGGCTGTGCGAGGGCACCGTCGTCACCCGCGATCTGGATCGCTTGCTGCGTGAAAGTGACGTTGTCAGCCTGCATTGCCCCCTGACGAGCAAGACCCGTGGCCTGATCGGAGCGCGTGAACTTGGCCTGATCGGGACGCGGGGTTTCATCGTGAACACAGCGCGCGGCGGCATCATCGACGAAGATGCCCTGGATGGCGCATTGCGCAGCGGCGCGATTGCCGGCGCGGCGCTGGACAGTTTCGCGCAAGAGCCGCCGCCCAAGGATCTGCCGCTGTTACAGGCGCCCCATCTGATCGCCACGCCGCATATCGCGGGCGCCAGCCGCTCTGCGCTGCGGAACATGGCGATGCAAAGCGCGACGGGCATTTTGAATTATCTGCAAGACCAGGTGCTGGATCAGGCAACGCTGGCGAATGCCGAATTATCGGCGTGATTCTGGGGGGAATTATGGGAAATTTTGCAATTTATACCGCAGCGCGGAAAGTATCACCCGACTGGGTCGCGAAATATCAAGGACTGCCCGTTGCCAATGTCAGCGATGTGCTGGACCGGATGGTGGCCGCCGGCCCCGATCTGCGCCCTTGGTACACCGGCGCGCCGATGATCGGCCCCGCCGTGACGGTCAAGGCGCGCCCCGGTGACAATCTGATGGTCCATGCCGCGCTGGATTTGGCGCAGCCCGGCGAGGTTGTTGTGGTTGATGCAGGCGGTGATACGACCAATGCGATCATCGGCGAGCTGATGGTCGCCCATGCCATCCAGCGCAAATTGGGCGGTATCGTCATCAACGGCGCGATCCGCGACAGCGCCGAGCTGCTGGCCGGCTCTTTTCCCGTCTTCGCAACCGGCGTGACGCATCGCGGCCCGTATAAAGACGGCCCCGGCACCGTGAACGCGCCGATCGCGATCGGCGGCATGGTCATCACGGCGGGCGATCTGATCTTGGGCGATGCAGATGGTGTCGTCGCCGTGCCGTTTGATCAGGTGGCCGAGGCGCATGACCGCGCGCGCGCCAAACACGCGGCCGAGACGCAACAGATGGATGCGATCCGTCGCGGCGAGAATGATCGCGCATGGGTGCAAAAGCGCCTGCAGGATTTGGGCTGCACCTTCGCGTAACATAGTTCGGGCCAAGGGAAATCTTTGGCCCGCGCTTATCTGCGGCGCGGTCACACAAATACCTGCAATCTTTGCGCGTTGTGACCTCAGGCCCCGCGGGCTATCGTCGATGCCAGATCAATCATCTCGCATCAAAGACCTGCAAGACGTGACCGCCAAAGCCTTTGCCGCATATCATGCGGCGCTTTCACGCTCTGCACCTTTGATTGTCGCAATACATGAGGAATCCCGTGTCAAAGCCCGCTCTTTTCACGCCGCTGCGCCTGCGCAACCTCGATCTTGCCAATCGCATCGTCATCGCGCCGATGTGCCAATATTCCGCCGTTGATGGCTGCATGACCGACTGGCACATCAGCCACCTTGGCGCGCTGGCGCAATCGGGTGCGGGCCTTTTGACCATCGAGGCAACTGCCGTCGTCCCCGAAGGGCGCATCACCTATGCGGATGTCGGCCTGTATAATGACAGGGCCGAGGCCGCGATGGCCAAAACGCTCGATGCTGTGCGCAAATGGTCGGATATGCCGATTGCCATCCAACTGGCCCATGCGGGCCGCAAAGCCTCGACCGATGCGCCTTGGCTGGGACGCGGGCCGTTCGCGCCCGATCATCCGAACGGCTGGCAGACCGAGGCCCCATCGGCGATTCCCTATGACACTGGCGCGCATCCACCCGTGGCACTGGATGCGGATGGGCTAAAGCGCGTGCGCGACGGCTTTGTCGATGCCGCACGGCGGGCGGCGCGTTTGGGTATCGACGCCGTGCAGATCCATGCGGCGCATGGCTATTTGCTGCATACGTTCCTGTCGCCCCTCGCGAACCAACGGACGGATGCCTATGGCGGTTCGCTGGAAAACCGCGCGCGTTTCCCGCTAGAGGTGTTGGACGCCGTGCGGGCGGTCTTCCCCGCAGATCGCGCGGTGACGGTGCGCATTTCCGCCACCGATTGGGTTGAAGGCGGCTTTACCTTGGACGAGGCGATTGCTGTCTCGCAGATGCTCGAGGCGCATGGCGCGGATGCAATCAACGTCTCGACCGGGGGGCTGCATCCGGCCCAGGCGATCACCCCCGCGCCGGGCTATCAGGTGCCCCATGCCCGCGCGATCAAGGCGGCGGTGAATATTCCCGTCGTGGCCGTCGGCCTGATCACCGAGCCCACCCACGCCGAAGCGATCATCGCCAATGGCGAGGCGGACCTGATCGGCATTGCGCGCACCGTGATCTATAACCCCCGCTGGCCTTGGCACGCCGCCGCCGCACTTGGCGGTCAGGTCAGCGCGGCACCGCAATACATGCGCTGCATGCCCTCTGTGCAACGCAACGCCTTTGTACAGCGGGGCGCATAGACCATCAGAACGCATAGCTGGCCCTCGGGCTGCGCGCTGCGATCGCTGATCTGACGTGCGCGCAGCGAGCCGGGCCGGGCAGGGCCTTGGAAAATCAGGGCTGCATCCAGTCCTGATCGTACCAGTCGCTGATATCACCAGGCCAGACCAGGGCGGCGCCGTCCGCACCTGTCAGAACCTCGGCATCGAACAAAAAGCGGGCCATCTGGGCAAAGCGATCGGCGTCGATCCCCCCCACCGGGCGATCCGCGTCGCGCAGGTAACCGCCATCGACGATGGCTTGCATTGATCCGCTGACCAGCGCCGGGTTCGGAAAGTCACCTGCGGCGATCAGGATCGCGCTGGCCTCTTCGGGGTGGTCGGCCGCCCATGTGTAACCGGTTTGCGTGGCGCGCATAAAGGCCGCGACCAGATCGGGATGATCGGCCAAAACCGCCCCGCGCGTTGCGATATACCCATTTTGCTGATCGGGGATACCATAATCGGCATAGCGAAACGCGGATTGGTTACGCCCAAGCAAGCTGCTGTTCACCCCTTCCCAGGTGCGGACCTCAAGCGTGAAATCGACCGCGCCGCTGGCCAGTGCCTCATAGGCGCCGGTGCCCAGCGTCACCGTATCCCAGACCGGATCACCGCCGTCATGACGGATCATGGTGCCGATCAAGGCGGCCTCCCATGCGCTGCCGAAACCGGCATATGTCTTGCCGGACAGATCGGCGGGCCGCGTGATCGCGGCATTGTCGCTGTTATAGACCAACTGCCCCGTCTCGTGCTGCATCGTGGCCCATAGCGCGACCAGATCCGCACCGCCCGCCCGCGCACTGATGAACCCCAGCGCGGTCAGATAGCCAAAATCCGCAGCCCCCGCAGCCAGCAGCGCGGCAGAGCTGGTGTCGGAATAGGGCAATATGTCCACCGCCAAGCCGGCGTCGGCGTAAAATCCACGCTCGCGCGCGACCACAAGGCCGATGTGGTTGGTATTAAGCGTCCAATCAAGCGCGATGGTCACGGGCGTTTCAGCCTGCGCCGCAAGCGGCAAGCCGAGGCAGGCGGCGAACAAAAGGGGGCGGATCATGATGCGTCCTCGATCAAAAGGGATTTCAGGGTTTCACGCAGCGGAGCCATCACAGCTTCGGTGCGCGCGGCGTGGGGGATGGCAACGGGAATATCAGCGATGATGCGGCCGGGATGCGCCGCCATCACCAAGATGCGGCCCGCCAGACTTGTCGCCTCGTGCAGATCATGGGTGACCAGCAAGACACCGCGCGGGCGGGCGCCGAGGCGCTGCAACAGCCAGTCCTGCATCCGCAGGCGCGTGACGGCGTCCAGCGCAGAAAACGGCTCGTCCAGCAGAATAAAGGGGCTGTCTTGCACGATGGTGCGCAGGAACGCCGCGCGCTGGCGCATCCCGCCTGACAGTTGCGCGGGGAACAGACCCTCGCATCCGGACAGGCCAAAGGGCGCAAACAGCGGTGCCACACGCGCCATCGCGGCGCGGCGCGAATGCCCCGCGATCTCTAACCCAAGCGCGGCGTTTTCGGCGATCGTCAGCCAGGGGAACAGGGCATCGCTTTGGGGTTGATAGCTGATGGCGGGATGGGGGCGGGGGATCGGCGTGCCGTGCAGCGACAGCCGCCCCTCGCCCCGCAGACCCGGCGGCAAAATTCCGGCCAGCCATTTCACCACCGATGTCTTGCCGCAGCCCGAAGGGCCGATCAGGGCGGTAATCCCGTCAGCAGGCAGGCGCAGCGACAGGCCACTGAGCAGATCGCGGGTATCGCTGCGGATGGTCAGGCCCTGCACCTCAAGCATCGCGGCGCCCCTCTGGCCCGCGCGCGGTCAGCCAGGCGGCCAAGCGCAAAATACCCAGCAAAGACAGCGTCAAAGCTGCCGACACCACAACCGCCGCCAGCACCAGATCGGCGCGAAAGTTGTTCTTGGCGGCCAGAATATAGATACCAAGGCCCCGCCGCGCGCCGGCATATTCGGCGAAAATCGTGGCGACAATGGCATAGGTGGCCGATATCCGCAGTCCCGCCAGAAACCCCGCCCGCGCCGATGGCAGCACCGCGCGGCGAAACACCGCCCACCGCCCCGCGCCCATCGATGTCAGCAGGTCCGCAAAGGCCGTCGGGGTCTGGCGATAGCCCGAAAGCAGGCTCATCAACACCGGCAAAAAGGTGACCAGCACCACCAACAGCACCTTTGGCAAAAGGCCAAAGCCGAACCAAAGGATCATCAGCGGCGCCAGCGCGACCAGCGGCACGGTCTGGCTGGCGACAAACAGCGGCATCACCGCACGCTCGATCACCGGCGCAAAGTGCAGCGCAACAGAGGTGGCAAAGGCAAATCCCACCGAAATGCTGAACCCAAGCGCCGCCACCCAAAGCGTCGCCAGCGCATGGGGGCCAATCTCGGCCCGGTTCAGAACCAGCGCGCGGATCACGCCCGATGGGGACGGCAGGATCAGGGGCGAGACGCCCATAGCCGCGCAATAGACCTCCCATACCGCCAACAAGACGGCAAAGGGCAGCAGCGGCGTTAGAATACGCAACAGCATGATAAACCTTTAGGGTTGGGATCAGCGCGCGCTGGGGCTGTTGGCGGATGCCGTCAGGTCGATGGTCACATGCCCCTCGGCCGGGCCGAACCGCAAAAAGGCCTGCCGCACGGTTTCAAACACCGCACCTGCATCGCCGCGCAGCCGCGTGCAGAAATTCTTGGACCGCAGGAACGTGCCCGAGGTTTTCAGAAAATCGATGCAGCCATAGATCTCGTCCATATGCCGGTCCTGCCCCAGTACATAGAGCGAGAATTGCACATCAATCTCGACCCCCATCACGGGCGCGGCCTGCACCGCAGCCAGTGCATCCGCCTGCCGCACGGCGAGGGGTGTGCCCTGCGCGACGGCAAGCACATCGCAGCGGCAATGCGGCTCGTCCGGCTCGCCGGGGCAGCCGCGCGATAGGGTGACATGCATCGTCACATGCGCGGGATCATTGGCCGTGCGGGCAAACAGATCACGGATCGCATCCAAAAGCGGCCCCGGCGCGCCGACCATCAGGGTCGAGATATCGTCCGTCTCGATCCGCAAGCGATCACGATAGGGGGTCAGGGCATCCAACCCCGACAGGATGACGCGGACAAAATCCGACGTCATAGGATAAAGCGACACCTGCGCGCCAATGAACATGTTTCCCTCGCTCCGCCGGTATTATCCGGATCAGCTGTAAAGGGTTCGCGCAGCATCGCGCATCTCAGCCCCTTACGGAGCACCCCTGGTTATGATGGGCAGACCATGCAGGGCGGGCGAGGACGTGTCAAGTTCCGCGGATACAGGCGCATCAGCGTCCTGACATCGCGCTTGACGTTATAGCGCCCACATAACGCTAATCGACCCGCGCATGCGACAAGCCGGCCCATGCCATCCGGAACAGACCGCCAAGTTATACGTTTCAAACTGCATATGAACCCATGTGACGGAGCAGGGCGATGATCCAGGATGATATTTGGGCGATGGAAGAAGCCTTTTGGCTGCGCGGCCCTGACTTTTACCGGCTACACTTGGCGCCAACGGCGGTCATGGTGTTTCCCGATGCGATGGGCATCTTGATGGGCGAGGCGATCATCTCGACGCTAGAGGGGGCGTCCCGATGGGATCAGGTTACCTTGCAAAACAAACATGCGATCGAAAGCGACCATTGCCTGACACTGGTCTATGATGCTCTGGCCAGCCGCAAGGGCGCGCAGGGCTATCGTGCGACATGTTCGTCGACATATGCGCGGGGCGAGGGTGGCTGGAAGCTGCTGTGCCACCACCAAAGCGCGCGGGCTGCGGATTAGACCTAGGGAACATTTCGCGGCTGCACAGCGTTTGGTTCATGACAAGCGAAAGGAGCCTGCCATGACCACGGATAAAAAGCCGGACCCCCGCAGCACGGTTTTGCCCCCCGACGATAATCCCCCGGTATTTGATCTGGGCGAGGATGATCCCTCGCCCTTGCAGCCCGATGATACGTTGAATGTCGATGATGAGAACAACGTCCTGCCGGGTGATGACCCCAGTGACGACGATCCGTTCGATAACGGCGATGAAGAACAGAACGACCCCGAGGATATCTTGCGCAAAAGCGGCCTCGGCGGGCCACGCCCACCGGGTTGATCGTCAAAGCGGGCCAGCGTATCTTACGCTGGCCCCTTCTCATTTGCGCATCAGCACGACCGATTGAATAATGCCGGTCTGGGCCGAGCGGTGTTCCTGAAACGCCGTCCAATCGTGCGACTTTTCCAAAAACTCCTCGATCGCGTCCTGAAAGCGCAACTGCCCGTCAATGGTTGTGACGGCAGCGGATACGGTCAATGCGCCCTCTTTCATTTCTACTTTCGCATAGGGAATGTTTGGTGCGGTTTCCATGTTTCACCTGTCGGTTGCTGCGGGGTCGCTGTCTGCCTAACGCGTGACATGGCGCGGGGTTCAATCACGCGGCCAGTATCGGCGCTTTGCGGCCCATCGCGCGCGCATCGGGGAACCCATTGGGCGCAGGGGGTTTAGGTCAGCGAAGGACAAAGGAGAATGCCATGCTGACCCGCACCCTTATCGCCGTCGCCGCCATTGCAGGGACACCCGCCCTTGCACAGGACGACCACTTTACCTTGCCCGAACTGCCCTATGCCAGTGACGCGCTAGAACCCGTGATCAGCGCCCAGACGATGGAGCTGCACCACGGCAAGCACCATCAGGCCTATGTCACCAACCTGAACAACGCCATTGCCGCAGGCGATGCACCCGCAGACGCGACGCTGGAAACGCTGGTGGCCGATGCTGGCACCTTTACCCCCGCGATCCGCAACAACGCGGGCGGCCACTGGAACCATACGTTCTTTTGGGAAAGCATGGCCCCCGCCGATAGCCGGGGCGAGATGTCCGCTGAACTCTCGGATGCGATCACCGCCGTCTATGGCTCGGACGAGGCGTTCCGCACTGCCTTTGAAGAGGCCGGGGCAGGGCAATTCGGCTCGGGCTGGGTTTGGCTGATCGTGAACGCCGATGACCAGCTGGAGATCACATCGACGCCCAATCAGGACAACCCGCTGATGGATGTGGCCGAGGTGCAGGGCACGCCCCTTTTGGGGAACGACGTGTGGGAGCACGCCTATTACCTCAGCTACGAGAACCGCCGCCCCGAATACCTGACCGCGTGGTGGGATGTGGTTGACTGGGGCAAAGTGTCCGACCGCTATGCCGAGGCGCTGACGGATTAACGCACAGGCGCCACGATCGCCCCCGCAGGCGCGGTGATCGTGGCGATCAGGCCGCTTTGCGGATAGGTGATCCTGATCTCGGCCCCGAATTCATGGGTCAACACATCTTGGATAAGGCGCGTGCCAAATCCGCGACGGGTGGGTTGCTGCAGGATTTCGGGGCCGCCGCTTTCCGCCCATGTCAGCGCGATATGATCATGTCCGGTGTAATCCCATGATACGGCGACTTGGCCCGCGGGCACCGACAGCGCGCCGTATTTCGCCGCATTGGTCGCCATCTCGTGCAGAGCGAGGGTCAGGCTTTGCGCGGCTTTTGGGTTGAGCTTCAGATCCGGCCCATTGATCTGGACACGGCTTGGGCCCTCATCTTGATAGGGCGCGGTTACGGCATGGATCAGCACATCAATGCTGGCGTCCAGCCAGTGGCCCTGCACCAATTGATCATGCGCGCTGGCCAGCGCCTGCAACCGCCCCAAAAACCCATCCAGCGCCGGCCGATCCACGCGATGCAGGCTTTGGGTCGCAACCGATTGCACCACCGCCAATGTGTTTTTCACCCGATGGTTCAGCTCGGCGATCAGCGTCTTTTGCATCCGCTCAAGCTGTTTTCGGGGCGCGATGTCGTTAAACAGAACGCCGACCCGCCGCAGGCCCGGCGCGTCAAATGGAAAGGCA
This sequence comes from Ketogulonicigenium vulgare WSH-001, assembly GCF_000223375.1. Lineage (NCBI taxonomy): Bacteria > Pseudomonadati > Pseudomonadota > Alphaproteobacteria > Rhodobacterales > Roseobacteraceae > Ketogulonicigenium > Ketogulonicigenium vulgare. The sequence continues at coordinate 135,053 of NC_017386.1, forward strand.
TAGACCTCGTAATCATGTCCAAGGGCGGCTGCCGCAGCCTCGAACCGCTTGGACTGGCGGGTCAGGGCAATCTCGCCATAGATATCGAACCAATGCTGCTCATGCGCGGGGGCATGTGCGCGCATGGTGCGGCTGGTCGCATCGACAAGGCCGGTCTGTGCGGCAAAGGCGTCGTTCACTTCGATAAAGCGATAGTCGATGGGGGACATCTGATCGTCAAAGATCATCTCGATGACGCAAAACCCCTGATCAATCGCGTTGAATAGCTGTCGATACCGCGCATCGCCATCAGCGGCGGTGACGGTATCCATGGCGGGCCGCATCATAGACCTCGTGACATCTGGGGCAGTTGGCCGCGATGCTATCGCATAATGTCTTGAAATCAAGGCTTAATATAGGCGCAAAAAGCAAAGCCCCGCCACAAAGGGCGGGGCCAAGAGACAGGATGTTTAGAACCGGAAGTTCACACCGATTTTGAATTGGCCCAGATCGGCCTCGGCCAGATTATCATAGGTCGGGTCATTGGTCGGGTTGATGTCGCCAAAATCGGTATAGACATATTCACCGTAAACCGACCATGCGCGGTTAAAGCGATGCTCGACCCCAAGGCCATAGCTGGCGGCCTCGTAATCCTCGCTATAGGTGGTGCCGCCCAGCGTGGCCTCGGCAGTCGCCCAAGTATAGCCAACCAGCAAATAGGCGGCGGTGCTTTGGCTAAAGGCATAACCCGCGCGCAGATAGGCGGTCGCCACGCTGTCGATCGACAGATCGATGTCGGTGCCAAGCGCCGTCACCAGATCACCGCTGAGGCCGCCGTCATAGCTGCCAAAGCTATATTCCCCGCCAAGACCGAACAGCCAGTTGTTGAACTGCCAGTCATAGCCGCCGCGAATGGCGTAATTCACCCCATCCGCCGTCGCGACGGTGGTGTCAAAGCCCGCGCCTTGCAGGGCGGTTTCAAGGACGCCGGTGGAATCAACCGAAAGATCACCGTAGTTGACGTTCGCCCCGACATAGGCGCCCTGCCAGCTTGGCGCTGGCATCGGTGTCGGTTGCACCATGATAACAGGAGGTTCCATAACGGGGGTCGAAAGTCCGCCCGCATTGGCTGCGATTGCGGACGTAGATGCAAGGAAAGCTGCAATGCAGATATAGCGCATGATCGAGATCCACTTGAAAGTTGAAAGGTGAGGCAAGTTTGCCGCAAATTTAGGCATTAATGAAACGTTAACCATCACACTCCTGCATTACGCTAGGTCATGCAGCAATCCTGCCACAGATGCGAATTTCAAAATATAAGATATCTGCGCGCAGGTCGTATGAATTCATATTGAATATCAATATGTTAAGCTTCACACTTTATTTTAACTGTCAGGATATGGCGCCCTATCGATGCGGCTGCGCAATTCTTTGTCCGCGCGGCATTAACACTTGGGCCGTCGGTCGCGTGCGGCAATCTCTGGGCCGGGACACCCGTGATAAAGCCTGCGCGCGGCCAAGATCCAAGGCAAGATGCGCGTGAAAAAAGCGACGCGGCTGCCGCTCTGCATCACTTGGATCACCGTAAAATCCCAGCGCCGGGATCGCGAATGATACCCTCTGCTAGCGATAAAACCGCAGCGAGGGCATCAGGAAATTCACCCGAATATAATCGTCATCATAGACCGACGCGGTGGAATTCTTTTGCTCGGCCGAGATTTCGATCATCAACCAATCGCTCAGGGGCCGGGAAAAGCTGATACCCGCGCCATAATCGACCAGCGGCTCGCCCAGGAAAAAGCTGCCCTCGCGCTGATCGGCAAAGATCGAGAATGTCGTTGGCCGATCATAGATCATGCGCGTGACACCGGCACTGATAAAGCGGGTACGACTTTGAATTCCCGCGATATCCCCGCCGATTTCCGCCGCAATCGTCGTGCTGCCCAGACCCGGCCAAGCCGAGGTCAGGCGCAGACCGAAGATGTCGCGATGCCCTTCGGGCAAAAAGCTACGCCGCGCGGTCATCCCCAATAGATGCGCAGCGCCACCACGCGCCCCGCCCACAAACACATCATGGCCGAACATCAGGTCGGTCTGGTCAAATGTGCGACTGGTGCCGCCGGTGTAATGCGATTGCTGCACACAAACATTCGACCAATGGCCGCGCTCTAGGGTATGAACGGCGCAGACAGCGCCGCGCGCCGATTTGGCCGGACTGTCCCAAGCGCTGGCATTCGACAACTGCAGCCCGATTTCCGGCTGGATCGTCATGCCTTGCCCGACCGCCCATCGTTGGCTTGCGCTCGCCTCAAGGCCATAAACAACACCGGATTGCGCGACCATGTCCGAGGGAATGGTGAATTCCAAACCCGATATCAACACGCTGTCCTGGGTTAGACCATTGTTGACGTTCGGGTCCCAATACAACATCGGACTGATCCGCACGGATGTGGTCAGACGCTCGGGCTGGCCGGTATAGCCCAGACCGAAATTGAACCCGGTATTGCTATAAACCGCCCCGCCGCCCGCCGGTCTGTCGCGACCCAACGTGCCAAATAGCAGACGATCAGATCCCGATAGCAAGGCCTCATCCGTCGCCGCAGCTGCGGCCCCTGCCGAAAGGGCAAGGGCCAGCACGCCGATGCGGATCCGCGCGGCGGATTTTGCAAGCCGCCTAAAGAAATGCATCATAACAAGCGACCCTGATTAACGCTGAGCCACAAAGGCGCCGTTGATCCGCATGTCCCCATTGCCGAACTGGTATCCAGCGCCGACTTCTTCGGCATTAGGGCCAAAGATACCGCCGTTGATGCCATGGAAGACGCCGCGATAGCTGCGACCGTCCGCCATCGTAATGGTTGCACTGAGCTCCGCAATGTTTTGCACCAGACGATTGCCATCGCGCACAACGAATTGGCCGGCCAAATCGGTGAAAGGCACGGTCTCGCCGTCATTGGCAGCCGTGACGCTATGGATGACATAGTTGCCGCTCGCATTGCCCAGATTGATGAAGACACGCGATTCGCCGTTATAGGGGGTCTCGACGCCGGGTGCGTCAGCCAGCGCGACGGTTCCGCTGGATGTGCCGTGATAAAGCGCGTTGCCCGTGCGCGGTTGGTTTGGCGAGGCAAAGCCAACAACCCCGTGATGCCAGGCGCTATCCGTCTCGCCTACGATCTCAGCCTCGATTTGACGCACAAATCGGGTATTTGCGGGATTTATGACCAATAGGCGATTGCCGTCCGTATCGGTCTGCCATTCGCCTTCAACATAAGCACCCGTATAGTCGATCAAATCCAGGGTTCCAGCAGTCGGGTCATAGGGCGCATTATAGGTTGTCACGCCGTCAGCACCTGTCGCCGTCCTTGTGATAGTCGCACGACGCAGTGCTGCGGGGTCGGTGCCCTCAAACCCCAGTGTGACGGGCGTAGGCGTCGGTGTAGGCGTGCCACCAGTATTGTCGCCACCAGTGTCCGTGCCACTACCATTATCGGTGTTACCGCCACTGTTACCAGTGTTGCCACCATTACCAGCGCCAGCGCCGTTATCGACACTCCCGCCACCCGTGGTTACGCCGCTTCCGCCGCCGCCACATGCTGCCAAAGCCAAAAGCGACACAAGCGCCAGACCACGCATTCCGTACATGTTAAACACCCTTTACGATCCGTTAATAGCATCTGCCGGATATGCCGATATGATCACAAGGGTTAACAAACAGGTGAAGCGGACAGTTGTTTCGGCTGTTGCCAAAATGCGCCCATCATCACCCAATCAATGAACAGCCTCATACTGAAATGTAGAACAGCGGGACGCTTGGCTGAAGATATCAAAATATCTATGACCATAAAAGTGCGAGCGGTAGTCCATCTCCGCTCGCGTCACCCGTTAAACCTAACGCTAATTCCGAGTTTCAGCGCCGTGCAACAAACGCACCATTGATGCGTATATCTTCAGACTGGATCTGATACCCTGCGCCGACCTCAATCGCATTCGGGCCAAAGAAAAGACCGTTCACATCGCTGAAGACAGTTCTATCCGTAGGTGCGCCCGCGACATCAAGCGTCGCATTTCCATTATTAACGGAGCGCAGCTGTCTGCCATTAATTTGGAATTGACTGGATAGAGCATTGAAGGGCGCTGCACCAACCCCATCGGCGGCCTGAACGTTACTGACGGCAAAGTTGCCACGACCCGTGGCCATATTCGCCGTCACGCGCACGTCGCCTTCATAGTCCGTGGTGGTAAGTCCAGTGCCGCTCTGGTTAACCGCTAGGGCAACCCCATTTGTGACACCCCTATAGGTGAAATTGCCGGAGCGCGGCATTTCTGGGGTCACAAATCCAATAACCCCGCGGTGCCACTGGCTCACACCCAAAATATTGGTGCCGACAACCTCGATCTGACGAACGAATTGCGTGTTGCCTGGGTTAGTGACCAGCAGCCTGTTTCCGTTTCTGTCCGTACCCCACTGGCCCTCGATATAAGTGCCGGAATATTCATTCGGGCCAGCGCCCTGACCACTGCCAGTCACCATTGTGCCTGCAGCAGGATTATAAGATGCGCCGTTGCTTGTTGTCGCAACCGACCCTTGGGTCGTCGGGGCAACCGTCGCCCGGTTGAGATTCGCAGATTGATTACTGTTAAAGCCGAAATCTCGGCGATGGCTCTCTGCGCCGCTATCACCACCACTGCAGGCGGCAAGCGCCAATAGCGACACCAGCATCAAACTACGCATTCCAAACATCGGCTCAGCCCTTTACGATTTGTTAATCTCATCTGCACGATGGACTGAAAGCATCACAAGAATTAACGAATATGCGACGGCCATTGCGTAATACGATGTTGCCAAAATACGTCCATAGACATCTAAAACGACGAAAGCCGATAAGCCGCACCGCATCATTTTGATCGCTTATGCGACAATCCGATATAATTCCAACATTCTTCAACACGCGTGCGGGGCATAAACCTAAAACTGCGAAGGGCCTTGCGCATGATCTCCTGCATGAAGTGCCCATAATATAGTCATCACAGCCGATCCGCCGCCATTCAGATAAATCTGTTACAATCGCCCGCTATCGCGGCCCGGTCCTTTTAGAAACCGGAGCATATGATGGCCAACCGTTTCCTCGCCGCCGCCGCAACGCTTGTGCTGATGTCAGCCTTGCCCGCCCATGCCTTTCAACTTGATGCGCGCTATACCGACGCCGACGGCGATATGGTTGCCGATATCCCGACCGATCCGGCGCAATTGGTCGATCCTGAAACGCTGATCTTCGCCTATACACCTGTCGAGGACCCTTCGGTCTATATCGATGTCTGGGCGGAATTTCTGGATCACCTTTCCAGCGTCACCGGCAAGCCAGTTGAATTCTTCCCCGTGCAATCCAATGCCGCCCAATACGAGGCCCTGCGCGCGGGCCGTCTGCATATCGCGGGCGTGAACACCGGCGGCAATCCGATCGCTGTCGCCTGTTTGGGTTTCCGCCCCTTCGCCATGATGGCGCGCGAGGATGGCACCTTCGGCTACGAGATGGAAATCATCACCCATCCGAACTCCGGCATCACCGAGATTGGCGATCTGGCAGGCCGCCAACTGGCGTTTACGTCCGAGACCTCGAACTCGGGTTTCAAGGCGCCGCAAGCGCTGCTGGAATCGGAATTCGCGATGGTGGCGGGCACCGATTACACACCGGCATTCTCGGGCGCGCATGACAATTCGATCCTGGGCGTCGCCAATGCCGATTACGATGCGGCGGCTGTCGCAAACTCGGTGCTGAAACGCATGATCGCACGTGATGTGGTCTCGGCCGATGCGCTGACGACGATCTATACCTCGGCCACCTTCCCGACCACCGGCTATGGCGTTGCCCATAACCTGACGCCCGAACTGCAAGACAGCATCGCCGAGGCGTTCTTCAGCTTTGACTGGGCGGGCACTGCGCTGGAAGCCGAGTTTGCCGCGCAGGGCGAGTCGAAATTCGTGCCCATCACCTTTGCCGCAGACTGGGCCGTTGTGCGCCAGATCGATGCAGCGATGGGCGTTGAATACACCTGCAACTGATCGCAGCCGATCATCAGCGGGGCGGGGCGATCAACGCCTCGCCCCTTTGCTTACCCCATGAAAGGGCCCGGAAATGCTGGATGTCACGAGATTATCCAAAACCTATCGCACCGGCGATCAGGCCCTTAGCGATGTGTCGTTCTCGCTACCGCAGGGGCAGGTCGTCGGGCTGATCGGGCCGTCTGGCGCGGGAAAATCGACGCTGATCCGTTGCATCAACCGTCTGGTTGCGCCAACGACTGGTTCCGTCAAGCTGAACGGGATCGAGCTGACCACCCTGAATGCCCGCGATCTGCGCAAAGCGCGCCGCCGCATCGGCATGATCTTTCAGGAATATGCGCTGGTCGAACGGCTGAGCGTGATGGAAAACGTGTTGTCGGGCCGCTTGGGCTATGTGCCGTTCTGGCGCAGCTTTACCCGCCGCTTTCCGGGCCATGATATCGCGCGCGCCTTTCAACTGCTGGACCGGGTGGGCCTTGCCCAACATGCCGACAAACGCGCCGATGCGTTATCGGGCGGCCAGCGCCAACGCGTCGGCATCGCCCGCGCGCTGGAGCAGGACCCCGAGCTGCTGCTGGTGGACGAGCCGACCGCCAGCCTCGATCCGCGCACCTCGCGCCAGATCATGCGCCTGATCACCGAGATTTGCCGCGAAAGCGGTCTGCCCGCGATTGTGAACATCCATGATGTGGTGCTGGCGCAGGCCTTTACCGACCGCATCATCGGCCTGCGCGCGGGCCGCATCGTGTTCGACGGCCCGCCAAGCGCACTGTCGCATGATGTGCTGACCACGATTTATGGCGAGGAAGACTGGAACGCCATGCGCAAGGGCACCGCAGAACAACAAGATGCCGAGGCTGAGGCCGACGCCGCGATGCAAGTCTTGGCTGCCCAGTGAATACTTATCCCACGCGCTGGACGCGCCCGCCTCAGATCATCCGCTCTAAATTCTGGCGCATCGCACTGATGCTGCTGGCGCTGGCCTATCTGGTGGCGGCCAGTGCCTCGATCGATGTGAACTGGACCCGCGTATCCGAGGGGCTGACCCGCGGCGCGCGCTTTGTCGGTGGATTTCTGACGCCCGATTTCACCACCCGCTGGCGCGATATCTCGCAAGGGTTGGTGGAAAGCCTGACGATGACGCTGACCGCGACTGTGGCGGGGGTGCTGATCTCGATCCCGTTCGGCATCGGCGCGGCGCGCAATATCTCGCCCGTCTGGGTCTATAGCTTTTGCCGCGCGGTGATTGCGCTGTCGCGTTCGCTGCAAGAGATTATCGTCGCGATCTTGCTGGTGGCGTTCTTTGGCTTTGGCGCTTTTGCAGGCTTTGTCACGCTGACCTTTGCCACCATCGGCTTTATCGGCAAGCTGCTGGCCGATGATATCGAGGAATGCGACCCCAAACAGATCGAGGCGATCCGCGCCACCGGCGCAAGCTGGGGGCAGGTGGTGCATTACGCCGTCCAGCCCCAAGTGATGCCGCGCATGATCGGCCTGTCGGTCTATCGCCTTGATATCAACTTTCGCGAAAGCGCCGTCATCGGCATCGTCGGCGCGGGCGGCATTGGCGGCACGCTGGACACTGCCATGTCGCGCTATGATTACAGCAGTGCAGGGGCGATCTTGTTGATCATCATCGCCATTGTGATGCTGTCGGAATATGCATCCAGCCGGATGCGGGGATGGCTGAAATGAGCGGTCAAATGATCTGGCACCACCGCAGCCCCCGCGCGCGCCTTGCCCTTTGGGCCGGATGGCTGGCGCTGGTCGCGCTGTTCGTCTGGTGTTGGGAGGTGATGACCCAGCGCACGATCTGGGCCTTTGTCTGGGACGCGCCGCGCGCGGCCAGCGATATCGCCAGCCGCGCCTGGCCGCCACGCTGGAGCTATATGGAACAGCTATGGCTGCCGCTGTGGGACACGCTGAATATCGCGACGCTCGGGACATTGATCGGCACGATTCTGGCGGTGCCGCTGGCCTTTCTGGCCGCCAGCAACACCACCCCATCCAAAATGATCGCGCGGCCCATTGCGCTGTTTGTGATCGTCGCCTCGCGCTCGATCAATTCGGTGATCTGGGCGCTGCTGCTGGTCTCGATCCTTGGGCCGGGCCTCTTGGCGGGGATCATCGCCATCGCCTTTCGCTCGGTCGGCTTTGTTGGCAAGCTGCTGTATGAGGCGATCGAGGAAACCGATGCGTCGCAGGTCGAGGCGGTGATCGCCACCGGCGCCACGCCCGCACAGGTCTTGCATTATGGCATCTGGCCGCAAGTGCTGCCCGGCTTCATCGGCATTTCGGTGTTCCGCTGGGATATCAATATCCGCGAAAGCACGATCCTGGGGCTAGTGGGCGCGGGCGGCATCGGGATGAACCTGCAATCCAGCCTGAACATGTTGGCATGGCCCCAAGTGCTGCTGATCGTCATCGTCATCCTTGCAACGGTCATTGTCAGCGAGGGGATATCCTCGCGCGTGCGCAAGGCGCTCATCTAATCCTCGGGCGGGGCCATCGTCATGAACCGCGCGACGGCGCGGACATCATCGGGCGATGAGTGGTAAAAAGCGGGGGCGGTTGTTGCATGAGAGGGCGATCAGAATGCGGAAGCGGCGATAAGTCCACAATCTTTACGAAATCCTTATTTCTTCGCCGCAGATCCGCATAGCATTCTTATGCGGCAGTCATCATCTGGAACAGGACGATGCAAAAGGATCAGACCATGGCAGAGGCACCTTCCCCCGCGCGCACCGCGCTTGCGGGGCTGACGATCGGCGCGCTGGGGGTTGTCTATGGCGATATCGGCACCTCGCCGCTTTATGCCTTTCGCGAGGCGATGTTGGCCAGCGGTGCGACCCCTACAGATGTGCCCGCCGCCAGCGTGCTGGGTGTGCTGTCGCTGATCATCTGGACGCTGATGATTATCGTCTCGGCGAAATATGTCGTGATCTTGCTGCGGGCCGATAACGAGGGCGAGGGCGGCACATTATCCCTGCTGGCGCTGGCCGCCCGCGCGATGCGCCGCCCGCATCTGGTGGTGCTGGTGCTGGGTATCTGCGGCGCGGCGCTGTTTTACGGCGATGCGCTGATCACGCCTGCCGTCTCGGTGCTATCCGCTGTCGAGGGGATCAAACTGATCGCGCCCGCCACCGCCCCCTTGGTCGAGGTCATCGCCCTGACCATCATCATCGCCCTTTTTGCCATCCAAAAGCACGGAACCGAGGCTGTCGCCCGCTTTTTCGGCCCGATCATGCTGGTCTGGTTCGCGGCACTGGCGGCGGGCGGTCTGTGGCAGATCGCAGGCACGCCCGCTGTGTTGGCCGCCCTGAACCCGCTGCATGCGCTGACGTTTTTGGTCACACATCAGGGCGTCGCCCTCGCCGTCCTTGGCGCAACAGTGCTGGCCGTGACCGGGGCCGAGGCGCTTTATGCCGATATGGGCCATTTCGGCCGCGCGCCCATTCGCCTCGGCTGGTTCTGGATGACATTTCCCGCGCTGGTGCTGAACTATATGGGGCAGGGTGCAGTGCTGCTGACAACACCCGCCGCACTCGAGAACCCGTTTTACCTCGGTTTTCCCGATTGGGCGCTGGTGCCGATTGTTGTGCTGGCGACGCTGGCGACAATCATCGCATCCCAGGCAGTGATTACCGGCGCTTTTTCCCTGACGCGGCAGGCGGTGCAATTGCGCCTGTTGCCACGTATGCGGATTTTCCACACCTCGGCCGCGCATGAAGGCCAGATCTACATTCCGGTTGTGAACCTGTTGCTATGTATTGGCGTTTTGGCCTTGGTCATCGGATTTCGCAGCTCCTCTGCGCTGGCCTCGGCCTATGGGATTGCGGTGACGGGCACGATGGTGGTGACCTCGATCCTGGCGCTGATCGTCATTCATAAGCATTGGGGCTGGTCGCGTCCAAAGGCGGCGGCGCTGATGCTGCCGTTTCTGGCGATCGACCTGCTGTTCTTTGGCTCGAACCTGATGAAAGTCTTTGACGGCGGCTATGTCCCGCTGCTGCTGTCCGCCGCGCTCTTGCTCGTCATGCTGACGTGGCGGCGCGGCACCAACCTGCTGACCGTCAAGGATCACGAGGCCGAGCTGTCGCTGGATCGCCTGATTACCCAAGTCTCGGGCAGCAACCTCGCCAGCGTACCGGGCACTGCCGTGTTCCTGACAGCCACGCCGGATATCGCCCCCAGCGCGCTGCTGCACAGCCTGAAACATTTCCGCGCTCTGCATGCGCAAAACTGGATCGTCACGATCCATACTGCAAATGTGCCACGCATCAGCGCGCAGGATCGCTTGCACCTTACGCCCACGGCTGACCCGCGTTTTCAGCGGATCATCCTGTCCTTTGGCTATGCCGAGGTGCCGGATGTGCCCCAAGCCTTGCTGCTGCTGCGCCCGCATGGATTGAAATTCGATATCATGTCGACATCCTTCATCCTGTCGCGACGCAGCCTGCGCCGATCCGTGCGCTCAGACCTGCCGGGCTGGCAAGCGCGCATGTTCATTTTCCTGTCGCGCAATGCCACAGCCGCCTCGGATTATTTCCGCATTCCGGCGGGCCGCGTCGTCGAACTGGGCGTGCAGATGAACCTGTAATCGCCGCACAGATTACATAACAAACATTACGCGAATAGAATGACGCTTCATGCATATTCGCGTATTTTCAAATGAAACAACGGGATTGCGTGCAGAAAATGGGCAACTCACACGTCCATTGGGGCATTCACGGCCGATAGCGCAATCACTGCGCTTTCGCCATTGCAATACCCTATTAAAATAGTAAGAAAACCTTGCAGCCCGCAAAATGGCGCTGCCTCATATATCATTCCTATGACCTTTTCTTCGCCTGCCGATGGATCGCGCGCGATGCGTGCACCTATGCCTTTTATCTTGCTGGTCGTCATTTTCGCCGCCCTTTTGATCGCGATCTGTGGGCTGAGCGTGATGCTCGGGCCGCGCACCATCGCCCCCGCTGATATAGTGGCGGCCTTTCGCGCCAATGATGGCGGTGCGGATCACACGACGGTGCTGTCGCTGCGGGTACCGCGCACGGTGATTGGCGTGATGGCCGGCATGGCGCTGGGGATTTCAGGCGCGCTGTTGCAGGCGATGACGCGCAACCCGCTGGCCGATACCGGAGTCTTGGGCATCAATGCAGGCGCGGCTTTTGCCATGGTGCTGGGGATCGCGTTTTTTGGCGTGACCTCCGCAAGCGGCCTCGTCTGGTTTTCCTTCATCGGCACAGGCGTCACGGCACTTGGCGTCTATAGCATTGCCGCATCAGGGAAATTTGGCGCAACCCCGCTGCGACTGATCTTGGCGGGCGTGGCGCTGGGGGCGTTGATCCGCGGCCTGACGGCGGCGCTGGTGCTGACCAATCCGGTGATCTTCGACCAGATGCTCAGTTGGGATGTCGGCACGCTGGCGTTGATCGGCGGCGGGCGGATCACTGTCGTCCTGCCCTTTATTCTGACCGGCCTGATCCTTGCGGCGTCCCTCGCCCCGGCGCTGCAGATCCTGAGCCTTGGCGATCAAAGCGCCAAAGCTTTGGGCGCAAGCCTGATCCGCACCCGCGCGCTGACCCTGCTGGCGGTGATCCTGCTGACCGGAGCGGCCACCGCCGCCTGCGGGCCGATCGGCTTTCTGGGCCTGATGGCGCCACAGATGGCGCGCGCGATCTGCGGTGCGCACCAGCCGCGGATTATGGCACTGACGGTATTGATCGCCCCGGCGATCCTGCTGGGCGCTGATCTGATGGGGCGCATGGTGATGCGCCCCGGCGACATTGATGTGGGGATCGTCATGGCGATTTTGGGCGCGCCGATGCTGATCTATGTGGTGATGCGCCGCAAGGTCGCCGCGCTATGACACCGCTGTTTCGCGCCCCCCGTTTCGCCCTGCGCCGCGCCGGTATCAGCATGATTATCGACGCGCGCGTTGTGATCCTGTCGCTGGTGCTTGCCGCCCTCGCAATCGGGCTGTTCCTGATCAGCCTCTCGAGCGGGCGGATCGCCTATTCCTTTGCCGAAGTGCTGAACGTGCTGGGCGGCGGCGGTGATCGCCGCAGCCAGATGGTCATATTGGAATGGCGCCTGCCCCGTGCCGTCGCTGCGCTGATCCTGGGCGCGCTGCTGGGGCTGTCGGGCGCGATCTTTCAGTCGGTGACGCGTAACCCTTTGGGCAGCCCTGATATTGTCGGCTTTGACGCGGGTGCCTACAGCGGCGCACTGGTGGCGATGGTGCTGCTGTCGGGGGGGTGGGTGACGCTGGCGGTTTCGGCCATGGCGGGCGGATTGTTGACCGGCGTGCTGATCTATCTGCTCGCATGGCGGCGCGGCACCACCGGCTTTCACCTGATCGTCATCGGCATCGGGGTCAGCGCCATGTTGACAGCTGTCAACCAATGGGTGCTGCTGGCCCTGCCCGTGCAAACCGCCATGGCGGCGGGCGTCTGGGCGAGCGGATCGCTGGCGCGCACGCAGGCGGATCAAGCGGTGTTCGCACTGATCGCCGGACTGCTGCTGATCGCCCTCACCTTGCTGTTTTCACGCCGGATGCGCCTGCTGGAAATGGGCGACGCGCGCGCCGCCGCGCTTGGCATTTCGGTCGAGCGCTCGAAACTGCTGCTGATGGTGCTGGCTGTGGCCGCCATGGCGATCAGTACTTCGGTTGCGGGGCCGATCCCGTTTGTCGCACTGGCCGCGCCGCAAATGGCGCGGCTGCTGACCCGCGCGGCGGGCACGACATTGCTGGGGTCGATGGCGACCGGATCGGCGCTGCTGGTCGGGGCGGATTACATCGCCCAGCATATCATCGCCCCCGCGCAGGTGCCGGTCGGCATTGTCACCCTCGCCATAGGCGGCGGGTATTTCCTATGGCTTTTGATCCGCGAGGCACGCAAATGACGCTGCAAGCTGAAGATATCCGCCTGACGCGCGGCAGCAATATCGTGCTGGACGGGCTGACAACGCGCATTCCGCAAGGCGCGTTCACCGCGATTGTCGGGCCCAATGGCTGCGGAAAATCGACACTGCTGCTGACCTTGTCGCGCATTCTGGCCCCCAGCCACGGCCAAGTTGTGCTGGATGGCAAGGCCATCGCGCGGATGCCCGCCCGCGATCTGGCGCGCCAGATCGGGCTGATGCCGCAAACCTCGACCGCGCCCGATGGCATGACCGTGGCCGAGCTGGTCGCCTGCGGCCGTTTCCCCCATCAAGGCCCGCTGCGCCAATGGTCGCCCAAGGACGAACAGGCCGTGCGCCGCGCGCTGAATGCGACGGGCCTGACCGATCTGGCCACGCGCCACGTCAATGAACTGTCCGGCGGCCAGCGGCAACGCGTTTGGGTGGCGCTGGTGCTGGCGCAAGAAACCCCGCATGTGCTGCTGGACGAGCCCACGAGTTTCCTCGACATCACCCATCAGATGGAGCTGATGATCCTGCTGGAACGGCTGAACCAGCACAACGGCCAGACCGTTGTCGCCGTGCTGCATGATCTGAACCAGGCCTGCCGCTTTGCCACCCATATGATCGCCATGCGCAAGGGCCGGATCATCGCCGAGGGCCGCCCCGCCGATGTGGTGACGCGGCAGATGGTGGCCGATGTTTACGGCCTTGATGCTTTGATTATCAGCGACCCCGTCTCTGGCACGCCCATGATCGTGCCACGCGGCGGCAGCCTTGACACCTCCTCCCCCTCCTAAAGGACATCTCCCATGCCCAGCTTTACGCTGACCGCGCTTTGCGCCCTTGCCTTTGCCTGCACGGCGGGCGTTGCACTTGCACAAGACACCCGCCAAGTCACGGATACCAAAGGCGAAGTCACCGTTCCGGCCCAGCCGCAGCGCGTCGTTGTGACCGATGGCGATTCCATTTTGCAGCCCGCCGTGGCACTGGGTTTACCGATTGTCGGTGCCTCGCGACCGGCGTTCACGGGCGGTTTCGCGCAGGCGATCGAAGCGCTGCTGCCCGCTGATCTGGGCTATATCGGCAGCACCGATGAACCCAATTACGAAGAGGTCCTGCTGCTCGACCCCGATCTGATCCTGATGTCGGATGACGACGTGCCCGATGAGGATGGCATGTATGCGCGGTTCAGCGATATCGCCCCGACCGTCATGATCCACCAAGAACAGACCCTGTGGAAACAGGCCCTGCTGGACATCGCCACCGTCACCGGGCGCATGGCCGAGGCCGAGGCGCTGCTGGCCCGTTACGAGGCCCGTCTGGCCGAAGTGCGCGCCGTAATCGGGGACGCGGCAATCACCGCCAGCGTCGTGCGCGTGCGCAGCGACCATGTCCGCTATATGGCGCAGGACAGCTCGTACATCTGGGATATTCTGAAAGAGCTGGGCTTCCAAGCGCCTGATACCCAAGAGAAATCCAGCGACAGCGCATTCGTGCGCGTCAGTCTGGAAACACTGGAAGTGCTGGATGCGGATTTTATCATGGTGCTAGAGGACAATGGCGCGATGGGTGACACCGGCTATACCGCACAGCTGAAAACACTGGCCGCCTATCAGAACCTGCAGGGCGATCTGATCTATCTGCCCTCTGCCGAATATCTGTTCGGCAATATCCTGACCGCGTTCGAACTGCTGGACCTGCTAGAGGCGCATTTCAAGGCCTAAGGGTTGCGCGTCCCCGCGCGCGGCGGGGACGCATCATTCACGCGGCGCTGGGGGTGAAACGCAGCACTTGATGCTGGGCGAGCCCCTCGGCCACAGCCGCCTCGGTGGGGAATTGCCCTTTGGCGAAGCGGTCCGGGCGGAAGCGATGCGGATCGGTGATCGTGGCGCGTGCGGTCGCGATTTCGGCGGCAAGGCGGCCCATCCCCGGCCCGTGGCTGACGCCCGATTCATTATCGCCGCCCGCCACCGTCACGCGGGACGTGCCGGGGACGCGGCCAACGATCAGATTGTTATCGGGCGTATAGCAGGCAATGCCCTGCACCCATTGTTCGACCCCCGCGCCGCGCAGGGGCGGGAAATAGCCCTCGAGCACGTCGTGCTGGTTTTCCTTCAGGATCTCAAGCAGTTCGGGGAAGCTTTGGCGCCCCTGCGGCGCGGCTGTGCCCTCGCCCTGCAATTGATACCATGGGCGATAGCCAACGCCCGTGCCCCACAGCACCGCGCCAAAACATTCGCGCAGCCACAGGCGCAGCTCGCGGCATTGGATGGTGGGCGAGACGGCAGGCAGGCCGCGTCCCTCGGTGCGGATACGGGTGGCCACGACGCGCAACAGCGGCATCGCATAGCCGAACGCGGCCAGCAACGCATTGTTCCATGCCCCGCCCGCCAGCACGACCTGATCGACATGCAGGCTGCCCTGATCCAGCGTCAGGGTGACGCCGCTGGCATCCTCGGCCATGGCGGTGACGCGGCGGGGCAGGAAATCCACGCCCTCGTCCTGCACCAATTGCCCCAGCAGGGTGATGGCGCGGTCGGTTTCCAACTGGATGCCATGCGGATTGAACGCGCCCGAATACAGCCGCGCGCCATCGACAAGGCCGGCGGTCATTTCCGCGATCTGGGCGGGGGTGACGCCGCGCATCTCGGGCGGGGCATGGGGCGATTCAAGGACGGGGCGGATATGGCGGTCGTGCCCCTCGGGCGTCAGGGACAGCATCAGCGTGCCGCGATTGCGGTAGCCGATATCCTGTCCGCGTCCCTCGGCCACGGCGGATAAAGCGCGATAGAAATCAAGGCCGTATTGCTGCAGGCGCAGCCCCTCGGCCCCCATATCGACCATGCCCGCCGACCAATGCGAGACGAAACCCGCCCCCGCGCTGGTGGTCGAGCCGCCCGGCCCCATCGGGTCGATTAGCGTGACTTGCTGCACGCCCATGCGGCGCAGGTGAAAGGCGGTGGCGCAGCCGACGATGCCCGCGCCAACCACCGCGATATGTTGCGCTGCCGCCGTGTGCTGGATGCCGAGGCTGTCAAACCCCGTCATTGCGCCACCTGCATATCGGCAAGGTTCGGGATATTTTCGGGATGGACGGGCAGGCTCAACCCCTCGCGCATCGCATAGCTGAGCACTTGGCTATGCACCGGCAGCACGATGAATTCATCTTTCAGCGTCTGCCAGATACCGGTCATAGCGGCGCTGCGGGCGTCGATATCCACCTCGCTCGCCAAGGCCTCGATCCGTGCATCAAGTGCGGGATCAGCAAGGCGCGAGCCGTTGTAGGCACCGTAAGCACCTGTTTTGCTGTGATAAAGCACATCAAACAGATAGGCAGAATCGAATGTGGGCACGCCCGCGCCCAGCAGGAAAAAGTCGCTTTGATCGCCGATCACCTTGGGCGAGACGATCGCCATCGACGCGCCCGCCACCGTCACATCAATGCCGATCTGACCCAGCATTCCGGCCGTGGCGATACAGATCGCCTCGTCGTTCAGATAGCGGTCATTCGGGCAATCGAGCTGAACGGAAAAGCCATCCGGATAGCCCGCCTCGGCCAGCAGGGCGGTGGCGCCTGCGATATCGGGGGCGGCATAGGCATCGAGTTCCGGCGTCCAGCCGTCGACAAAGGGCGGCACCGCAACGCCTGCGGGCACCGACTGACCGCGCATCACGACGCGGTGGATCGCATCGCGGTTAAAGGCCAGCGCAATCGCTTCGCGCACGCGCGCATCGGCAAAGGGGTTGCCGTCCACATTGCTGGACATCAGGCTGTCGGACGAGACATCATAGCCGAAATAGATGATGCGGTTTTCCGGCCCGTCGACCAGATTGATGCCTGCGGTTTCGCGCAAACGCTCGACATCCTGCACCGGCACATCCTGCACGAAATCCGCCTCGCCCGACAGCAGCGCGGCCAGACGGGTCGAGGGGTCGGAAATGACGCGGAAGGTGATGTCGTCGACGGCTGGGATCTGGCCCGACCAATGTGCATCATAGGCGGTCAGGTGGCTGGCGACATCCACCTCGCGGCTGTGCAATTGATAGCGGCCCGTGCCGTTTTCATGGGTTGTCGCGTAATTCACATCGGTGCTGCCGGCGGCCTGCGGGGTCAGGCTGTCATTGGCGGCGGCCCAATCCGCGCTCATGATCATGATCGGGGTCAGGTTGGTCGGGAAAATCGGCGAGACGCCGACAAGGCGCATATTCACAGTATAATCATCTGGGGCGGTAATCTCGGCCACCGACGACAGGTAAGAGCGGAAACCCGACCCCTCGTCCTGCGCGCGTTGCAGGGAAAAGACCACATCAGCGGCGGTCAGGGGCGTGCCATCGTGAAAGGTCACCCCCTCGCGGATTTTGAACTGCCAGACCGCGGGATCATCGGGCAGCATCTGCCAGTCGGTCGCAAGGCGCGGCAGCAGGCTGCCGTCATTGGCACGCTCGACCAGCGGCTCATACAGGTGTTTCAGCAAGGTGATCGTGACGCCTTCGTTGCGCGAATGCACATCCAGCGACGCCGCATCAAGCGAGCGCACCCAGGTCACGCTTTCAGCGCTGGCCACAGATGCCATCGCCATCATCGCAACCGTGCCCAGCATCAATGCGGCCCGCCGCGGGCGCAGGGTCAACGATTTCGGCAAAGCGGGGCGGATGGTCATCATTCTCTCCGATCAGGGGTGGCATTGGCGCGCACCAAAGACGGAAGGTTGATGAAGTTTACACAAACGTCAAGCAAGCCATGCCCCGCGCCGCATATTTTCTGCTAGGGTGCGTCCATCGCCCCTGATGAGAGTCGCCGCGCCCATGCAATACCTTGCTTGTCCCGCCTGCCACACCCGCGTCTTCCCCCATAATACCGAATGCACCTGCGGCGCCGCGCTGACCTTTGATCCCGAACAGGGGATATTCGTCGCCGACGGTTTGTTTTGCGCGCGTCGGGCCGAGATCGACTGCAACTGGATCGCCGAGGATGGTGGCCTGTGTCGCGCCTGTGCCATGACCCGTGCGATCCCCGATTTGTCGGTGCCGGAAAACATCGTGCTGCTGACCGAAAGCGAGCGGGCCAAGCGCTGGATGCTGATCAATCTGGCCCGCTGGGGTTGGTTCACCGCCGCAGATACCGGGCCGCGCCCTATTTTCGACATGCTGTCGGAAATGCTGGCTGTGGGCGCGACGCAGGTGACGATGGGCCATGCGAATGGCGTCATCACGATCAATGTCATGGAAGCCGACCCCACCACCCGGGTCGAGCGGCAGCATCAACTGGGCGAGCTCTATCGGTCGATGCTGGGCCATATGCGCCACGAGATGGCGCATTTCCTGTTCGCGCGTCTGGCCGCCCTGCCCGGCTTTTTGGACGCCTTCCGCGCGCTGTTTGGGGATGAACGCGCCGATTATGCCGCCGCGATCGCCGCCCATTACGAGGCGCCCAAGGACCCCGGTGCGGATTATATTTCCGCCTATGCCACGATGCACCCGCATGAGGACTGGGCCGAAAGCGCGGCGCATGTGCTGCATCTGACCGATCTGACGGATAGTTTCATGGCCGTCCGCCTCAGCGGCCCGCAGATCCCTGCCCCGGGCTATGACGCCTATGCCGAGCATGATGGCGAGGCCTTGCTGACCGCCGCGGCGCAGGTCGCCATTGCGGTGAACGAGATCAACCGAGCGCTGGACAACCCCGATGTCTATCCCTTTATCCTGACGCCCAGGACGCGCGAAAAGCTGGCTTTTGTGCATCATTACCTGTCGCAGGGCGCGCGCATGGCCTAAGGTCGGAGGAATAGGCGCCAGGGGATTTTGCCATTTTCAGACAAATTTGAATTTTCTGGTATAAATTCAAACTGAAAATGGGTATTCATACGCAACTGCCGTGAATATCGGCGTTTTCATACACCCCTGATCGTTTTCATACATCGCGCATGCCCCGCTCTAAAACACCGGCTGATCAAAAACAGGCCCATCAAAAACTGACTGGTCAGGCGGCGCTGGTCAGCCTGCTGGGGCTGCGCGTGCCTGCGCCACATGTGACCAGCACCACCGGCCCCGGGCGGCGGCAGACCACATGGCAAGATGGGCGGCTGCACGAGCATTACATCGCCTCCTACGATCCGGGCACAGAGGTCTTTGACCACCTGCGGTTTGCCTTGAAATACGAGGCGCTGGATATGGGCGTGATGGCTGCGGCCATGCGGGCGATGGACCCGATCGCATTGGCGGATTGGGTCCGCGGGTCGCCCAGCGGGCAATACACCCGCCGCGCGTGGTTTTTTTACGAACGCCTGACAGGGCAGTTGCTGGATCTGCCGGATGTGGCGGTTGCCTCTTATATCCCTGCGCTGCGCCCCGATCTGCATATCACCGGCGCGCCCACCAGATCAGCCCGCCATAAGGTCGAGGATAACCTGCTGGGCCATGGTGATTTTTGCCTGACAGTGCGGCGCACCCCCCTGATCGAAGGGTATATCGCACAGGATCTGGGCCGGTTGGGACGTGATGTGCTGAACGCCTGTCCGCCCGATCTGCTGGCGCGGGCGGTGAACTATCTTTACACGAAAGAGACGAAAACATCCTTTGCCATCGAGCACGAAGTGCCAAGCGTGGCCAAGGCGGATCGTTTTGTTGCCAGTCTGAAAATGGCGGACCGCTTTAGCCTGGATGATCCAAATGCGCTGATTGCGCTGCAAAATCAGATTGTTGATCCGCGCTATCGTGCGGAATCTTTGCGCGATTTCCAGAATTTCGTCGGCGAGACGGTCGGTTTTGACTATACCGAGCAGGTGCATTTCATCTGCCCCCGCCCCGCAGATCTGCCCGATCTGATGGCCGACTGGCGCGCCTTTAGCGCCCGCGTGATCGCCGAGGTTGATCCGGTGATCGCCGCCGCGCTATCGGCCTTTACCTTTGTCTTTTTGCACCCGTTCGAGGATGGCAACGGGCGCATCCACCGCTTTTTGATCCACAAAATCCTGTCGGATCGGGGCTTTACGCCGCCGGGGATGTTGTTTCCGGTCTCGGCCGCGATCCTGCGCGACCGTCACGGCTATGACCGCTGCCTCGAGGCGTTTTCCGGCGCGATCCAGCCGCTGATCGACTGGCATTGGACGCCTGCGCGCGCGGTTGCGGTGACGAACGAGACCGCCCATCTTTACCGCTATTTCGACGCCACCGCGCAGGTCGAATATCTGTTCGACCGCATCAGCAATACGATCGAGGTCGATCTGCGCCAGGAAATCGCCTTTATCGACCGGTTCGACCGCGCCTATACCGCCGTGCAGGCGCTGATCGACATGCCCGATGCCCGCGCGCGCCAGCTGACCACGCTGATCTTGCAAAACGGCGGCACCCTGTCCAAGGCCAAGCGCGCCTTGTTTGCCGAGATCACCGATGCCGAGATTGCCGCGATCGAGGCGGCAATCTCGTAAACCCACGCTATTTGACGGGGCCGCAGGTCACTTCCAGCGGCGCAAGGCCGTCGAATGTCGCGACCAGTTTGTCGCCGGGCACCACGGGGCCGACGCCATGGGGCGTGCCGGTCAGGATGATATCGCCGGGGAACAGTTCGAAATATTCCGACAGCCGTGCGATGATTTCAGGGATGCGCCAGATCAGCAGCGAGACATCGCTGTCCTGCACCACCTTGCCATTCACCGTCAGACGGATCTGGCCCTTGTCGATCACGCCCGTCTTGGATTTTGGCGTGATCGCCCCGACGGGAAAGGATTCGTCAAAGGATTTCGCGATTTCCCACGGCATACCGCCGCCCTGAATGTCGCGGCGCGTCATATCAAGGCCGACGGCATAGCCCCAGATGTGATCCTGCGCATCCGCCTCGGAAATATGGCGGCCGCCCTTGCCGATGGCCAGCACCAGCTCGACCTCGTGGTGGTAATTCCCGGTTTTGGTGGGATAGGCGATGGTCGCGCCACTGTTCACCACACTATCGGTCGGCTTTTGAAAGAACAGCGGCGGGTCACGATCAGCGGTGCCGCCCATTTCCTCGACATGCGCGACATAGTTGCGGCCGATGCAGTAAATCCGGCGCACTGGAAAGCTTTTGCTGTCGCCGACGACGGGAATGCTGGCCTGTTTGGGTGGGTCTACAACGTAGGAACTCATGCGGTCTCTCCTCCTTCGCGCATGCGGGTCTTCTGCAAGGTTAGCATCTACGATTTTTCCGTAAACGCAAATCATACATTATTTTGTGTTTGACAGAATAAAATGCGTGACACAAGCTAAAGGTGCCCTAACGGAAGAGGAGCCGGCAGGGCACCCATGCGGCCTATGCGCCCATGGTCACAATGGGGGCCGGGATCACTGGCCTGTTGGGAGGGAAATCATGTCTGCATTCCAGCGCTTTAGCGCTGCACTCGTGCTTGCCATGGCAAGCGTTGCGCCGGCCTTGGCCGAGGTCACCGACCTCACGCTGGTCGTGCCGAACCCGTCTGCCATCAACAACTATCCGCTGCATGTCGCCGTGGGTGAGGGGTATTTCGCGGATGAGGGGCTGAATGTGCGGGTCGAGGCGGTCAATGGCTCGGCCTCGGTGCTGCAACTGCTGGCATCGGGTCAGGGGCATATCGGCCAGCCGGGGCCGGGTCCGCTGATGGCGGCGCGGGCGCGCGGCGAAGATATGGTGATGATTTACAACCACTTCGCCAGATCGGTCTTTGGCCTTGTGGTGCCCGAAGACTCGCCGGCGCAAACGCCTGCTGATCTGAAAGGCGTGGTGATTGGCGTCGGCACGGCGGATGGGGCCGAGGTTGCATTCACACGCGGCATCATGACGGATCTGGGGCTGGTCGAGGGGCAGGATTACGAATTTCTGGCCATCGGCGATGGTGGCACCGCGGTTGCGGCTTTCCTCAATAATGAGGTCGGCGCCTATGCGGCGGCGGTCGCGGATGCGGCGATCATCTCGGCCCGCGGCATCCCGCTGCGCGAGATCACGCCCGAGCCTTACCTTGAATATTTCGGCAATGGCTGGGCGGTGTCGCGCGCATTCCTGACCGCGAATCCGACCACGCTGGAAGGGTTCGGACGCGCGCTGGTGCGCGGCACGCAGTTCGGCCTCGATCCTGCGAACCGCGCGGCGGTGCTGCGCCATGTCGCCACTGGCAATCCACAAGAAAGCGAAGATCAGGTCTTTGCGGGTGCGCTGCTGGATGCCATCCAAAGCCGCACCATCCCCGTCAGCGCGGATAGCCCACATGGCTATTTCCCACCCGCCGCCTGGCAGCTTTGGCATGACAGCCTGGTCGGCAGTGGCGATCTGGCCGAACCCGTCGCTGATCTGACCGCCGCCTATACCAACCAGTTCGTCGAACAGTGGAACGCGGGCCAGTAGGATGATGCAACACGCGCCCCTACAGGCCTCATCCCCGCACGCAGCGCCGCCCCGTCCGGTCTATCAACTGCGCGGTGTGTCGAAATCCTTTGGCAACGGACGGGTCATCGCGCTTGATCCGGTTGATCTGGATCTGCGGCAAGGCACGTTTTCGGCGGTGATCGGCCCGTCGGGGTGCGGCAAGTCAACGCTGCTGAAAATCATGGCGGGGTGACGCCGCCCTCCAGCGGCAGCGTGATGCTGGCGGGGGCCCCCGTCATGGGCCCCCGCCGCGAAATCGGCATGATGTATCAACAGGCGACACTGTTTCCGTGGCTGACCACGCTGGACAATGTGCTGTTGCCGATCCTGATCCGTGACGGTCGCGCAGCGGCCAAGGCCAAGCGTGCCGACGCGCTGGCCCTGCTAGAGCTGGTGGGCCTTCGGGGGTTCGACGGTGCCTATCCGCGCGCTTTGTCGGGGGGGATGGCGCAGCGCGCCTCGATCTGCCGGATGCTGATTACCGAACCCGATGTGCTGCTGTTGGACGAGCCGTTTTCCGCGCTGGACGAGCTTGCGCGTGATTTCATGAACATCGAGCTGCAGCGCATCTGCATGTCGCGCGGGGCAACATCCTTTCTGATCACCCATTCGATCCCCGAGGCCGTGCTGCTGTCCGATACCGTCTATATCATGACCGCGCGCCCCGGCCGCTTTGTCGAGGAAGTGCCCATTGATCTGCCCCGCCCGCGCACATTGGATATGATGGTGTGGCCCGCGTTCGGGGAATACGTCCGTTATATTCGCAACCGGCTGGACGGGGGGGCCATCACACAATGAAACCGACCGATACGCTGACCCTTGGCCGCCCGATAGAGGTCGAGGATGCGACATTCACCGACACCGTCTGGGCCGAGCATACCGCCTGGATCGACCGCATCCCGCGCAGCCTTGCGATGATCGCGCTGCTGCTGGTGGTGCTACTGATCTGGGGAGCCGTGCATCATTTCCAGATCGTCTCGCGCATTATTTTGCCGTCTCCGCAAGAGGTTGGCCGCGACATCCTGTTCGTCGGGCAAAATCTGGTGACCGGCGGCTATATGCTGCCCGCGCTATGGATGACGACGCAGGAAATCCTGTGGGGGTTCTTTTTCGCGATCCTGATCGGCTTTTCGCTGGGTGTGCTGGTGGGCGAGACCACCTTTGGCGAGCGCGCCGTGCTGCCCTATCTGGTGGCGATTGATACGATGCCAAAGGTCGCCTTTGCGCCGCTGTTTCTGGCGTGGCTGGGCTTTGGCATCTCGTCCAAAGTGGCGCTTGCCGCCTTTATCGCGACCTTTCCGATTGTTGTCGGCACGGCGGCAGGCCTCCATGCAGCGGATGAAAACGCGCGCATGATGTTCCGCAGCCTTGGCGCCTCGCGCTGGCAGACATTGGTGCGGATGAAGATCCCCGCCGGGCTGCCCCATATCTTTACCGGCCTGAAAATCGGCGCGGTGGGTGTGATGGCGGGGGCGATCACCGCCGAATTTCTGGGCGGCGGCAAGGGCTTTGGCGAATTGATCCGCGTTGCGGCCAGTCAATTGCAGACGCCACGGGTGTTTTCGCTGATCCTTTACCTCAGCGTCCTTGGCTTTGCGTTGTTTTGGTCGGTGGTGCTGCTGGAACGGCGGCTGGTGTTCTGGCATCGCGCCTCGGTTACTGGTATCGACGACCGACGCTAAAACCTGCCCGATGAAAGGCCCCTGATGACGACCCGCATATTGCCAAAGCGTAAGGCCGAAAAGGAAACCGCCGCGACGACGGTTTACCATGCGCTGAAACGCGACATCGTGCGGGGCGCGTTAGAGCCGGGACATAAACTGCTGATCGACCAGATCGCCGAGCGCTATGCCGCAGGCACCAACCCCGTGCGCGAGGCGCTGAACCGCCTGTCGTCCGAGCGGCTGGTCGACCGCGAGGATCAGCGCGGTTTCTTTGTCCCGCCCATTTCGATCGAGGATTTCCGCGATATCGTCCAAACCCGCTGTTGGGTCGAGGGCAAGGCGTTAGAGGAATCCATCCGCAACCGAACAGAGGCGTGGGAAGATGCGATCATTCTGGCCAACCACCGCCTGAACAACACGCCGATCCACTTTTACGCCCATACCGAACCGGGGATGCCACCGCCCGACAACAGCCTGTGGGAAGAGCGGCACCGCATCTATCACCGCGCGCTGATTGCCAATTGCGGCTCGGCGCATTTGCTGCGGTTCTCGGATGAGCTGATGCTGTTGGGCGAGCGTTATCGCTTTATTTCCATGGTGAACACCTATCCCCGCCGCAAAAGCAACGAAGAGCATCAGGCGATTGTCGATGCGACTTTGGCGGGGGATGTGGAAACCGCGGTGGCCGAACTGCAGGGTCAATATCTGCTGACCTTGCAGATCTATGAAGAGATCATGCAGCCAAAATCGACCGTTTTGCCGTAACGCTTGCAGGCAAATGCCCTGACATTACACCGCCGGCCTGCGATTTTGGGCCAATAACCCGTCTGTTCACCGTCCAAAACATACGTTTTTTCACCCGTGGAACCTTTTGAGCCATAGGATCGTTAGGTCATATGCCTTTGCCCCGGTGCGGGCACGGCCCTATCATAAAAACAACAACATAAGGACGAGGGTTTGCCAGATAACAATCGTGGCCCGATTGAGCCCCAAACGCCCGATGACGCGGTTCCCGCACCCGAAGGCGCCACAGAAATCATCGAGACCGATTACGAAATTGGCCAAGACAATATCAACTACCGGCGGCGTTTCGTCTTCGAACTTGATATCCACAATATCGTCTTCAGCGTATCCGCATTGGGCATCGTCGCCTTTACGCTTGCAACGCTGATGTTCCAGACCGCGCTGGGGCCTGTCTTTGGCGGCTTGCGCGATTTTTTGACGAACAATCTCGACTGGTTCTTTATCATCGCGGGCAATGTGTTCGTGCTGGTCTGCATCGGGCTGATCGTGACGCCCCTTGGCCGTGTGCGCCTGGGCGGGCCGGATGCGACGCCGGATTACAATTACCTGTCGTGGTTTTCGATGCTGTTTGCCGCAGGCATGGGCATTGGCCTGATGTTCTATGGCGTGTCCGAGCCGATGGGCAATTTCACCGCCGCCTTTGCAGGGCCGGAATTCGGGCCCGATGGCGCGCGCACCGATTGGGCGCCGCTGAACGGCTTTGCCGGGGATGAGGAAGGCGCCCGCCGTCTGGCGATGGCCGCAACGATCTTTCACTGGTCGCTGCACCCTTGGTCGATTTACGCCGTCGTCGCGCTATCGCTGGCGCTGTTCGCCTATAACAAAGGCCTGCCGCTGACCCTGCGGTCGGTGTTCTACCCGATCTTTGGCGAGCGTGTCTGGGGCTGGCCGGGGCATATCATTGATATCCTGGCGGTATTTGCGACGATGTTCGGCCTTGCGACATCGCTGGGCATCGGCGCGCAGCAAGCCAGCGCAGGGCTGGAGTTCCTGTTTGGCTGGACCAGCAGCATTGGATCGATGGTGGTGCTGATCATCATCATCACCGCGATTGCGACCGCCTCTGTCGTCTCGGGCATGGACAAGGGGATCAAGCTGCTCTCCGAAGTGAACATGGCCCTTGCCCTGCTGCTGCTGCTGTTCGTCGTGGCGGTCGGGCCGACGATGCAGATCCTCAGCGGGTTTTTCAAAAACCTGCTGGCCTATGTGGAATATCTGCCGGCGCTGTCGAACCCGTTTGGCCGCACGGATGACAACTTCCGCCACGGCTGGACGGCGTTCTATTGGGCGTGGTGGATCAGCTGGTCGCCCTTTGTCGGCATGTTCATCGCCCGCGTCAGCCGCGGACGCAGCGTGCGCGAATTCCTGATCGCGGTGCTGCTGATCCCGTCGCTGGTCTCGACAATCTGGATGACGGCCTTGGGCGGCACGGCGATCAGCCAGGTGATCCATCAGGGCTATACCACCGTGCAAACCGCCGCGCTGGAGTTGCAACTCTTCGAGATGCTGGGCCATCTGCCATTGACGGCGATCTCGTCCTTTGTCGGCATTATCCTGGTGGTGGTGTTCTTTATCACCTCGTCGGATTCAGGATCGCTGGTGATCGACACGATCAGCGCGGGCGGCAAGGTGAATGCGCCCGTGCCGCAGCGGGTGTTCTGGGCCACATTCGAGGGGCTGGTCGCGATCGCTTTGCTGCTGGGTGGCGGGCTGACCGCACTTCAGGCAATGGCGGTTTCAACCGGCTTCCCCTTTGCCATCGTGCTGCTGGGCGCCTGTTACGCGCTGGTCAAAGGCCTGATGGCCGAGCCGCGCAGCTAATCACCACCGGCCCCAAGGGGCCGGTGCAGACCCGCGCGAAATCTGTGCAATACCTGCGGATTGCGTTGCCTTTTCACCCCCGCGCTGCGATTATTTTCAAAGCTTTAGGGGAATTTGCCATGCTGCCGTTCGATCATGGGGTCATCAATACTTTGGGCGAGATGGATCAGGCCGCAGCGCGGTACACAAGCCTTGGCTTTGCGCTGACGCCGCGCGGTTATCATACGCTGGGTTCGATCAACCATCTGGCCGTATTTGGCGACACCTATCTTGAGCTTTTGGGATATGCGCCGGGCGAGCGCAGCAAACGCGCCGAGCTGTGGGTACATCCGCCGGGTCTGAGCGGTCTTGCCCTGCGCCCAGATGACGCGGCCGCGCTCCATACGCAGATGGTGGCGCGCGGGCTTGCGGTCGAGCCGCTGAAGGATTTCTCGCGTCCGGTCGAGGTTGATGGCGCCACATGTGATGCGGCCTTTCGTACCTTTCAACTGGATCGTGGTCTGATCGCAAATGGCCGGTTCTTTTTTTGTCAGCACAAGACGCCTGAACTGATCTGGCGCGCGGCGGATCAGCAGCATCCAAACGGCGCGCAAAATATCCGCGCGGCCTATATTGCCGCCAATAATCCGCAGGTGGTGCTTGACCTGCTTGCGCAAACGCCCGGCCTGTCGCGCGCCGGCAACCAGATCAAGACGGCGCAAACCACATTGATCATCGATACGCCCAAAGCGCTGGCACTATTGCTTGGGGGCGACCGGCCCGATCTTTTGCCCGATCTTTTAACAGAACCGATGCGCATGGTTGCGCTGGACATCACCTGCACAGCATTGGATCAGGTCGCGCAGGTGCTGGAAACAGCCGCGCTGCCCTATACGCGCGCCGATGATGCAATCAGCCTGACGCCCGAGGTCGCGCTGGGGCTGTTCTTGCGGTTCGTGCCCGCCTAATCCGCCCAATCGGCAAGGTTGTAATCCTGCACCAAATGCCCCTCGGCGATCTGGCGGTATGCCATGGGGGGACGTGCCTCGCCCAATTTTACGATGGGACTGCGAATTTCCCGCAGCGGCACCGGCCCGCGGGCGCGACCGCGTGCGGGGTCCGGCAGGGGCACGGCAGACAACAGGCGTTTCGTATAGGGATGCTGGGGGGTCTGAAATATCGCGGCGCGCGGGCCGATCTCGACGATCTGGCCCAGATACATCACGGCAACGCGGTGCGCGATACGCTCGACCACGGCCATGTCATGACTGATGAAAAGGTAAGACAGGCCCAACTGCACCTGCAGATCCATCATCAGGTTCAGCACTTGCGTTTTAACCGCCACATCCAGCGCAGAGACGGCCTCATCCGCGACGATCACCTGCGGGCGCAGCGCCAAAGCACGGGCGATCGCAATCCGCTGCCGTTGCCCCCCCGAGAATTCATGCGGATATCGCGCAGCCATCGCAGCGCTGAGCCCGACCTGATCCAGTAAAACACGCGCCTGCGCCAAGGCCGCTGCGGCGGCCATACCATGGATCACCAGCGGCGCCGCGATACTGTCCCCGACTGTCAAACGCGGATTGAGGCTGGCGAACGGGTCTTGAAACACCATCTGCACCTGTTGGTGCAACGGCGCATCCCCCGCCAGACGCACATGCCCCGACGAGGGCAAGTTCAGGCCCATGATACTGCGGCCCAAGGTGGATTTCCCGCAGCCGCTTTCGCCCACAAGGGCAAGTGTCTCGCCCGCGCCAAGGGTCAGGCTGACATCCTCGACCGCGTGGACACGAGCGGTGACGCGTTTGAAAATGCCGCTGCGCAGATCGAAACGGGTGACCAGATTCTGGACCTGCAGTGCCATGGCATCGCGGCGTGTATCGGGCAGCGCAGCCGCCGCGCGGGTGGTGCCGGTTTCCAAATCGACATGTGGGAAAAGCTGCGGCAAAGCCACGCCATTCATGGACCCCAGACGCGGCACGGCCGCCAGCAAACCCCGTGTATAAGCTGCGCGCGGCGCGGCGAAAAGCGCCGCCGTCTCGCCCTCTTCCACAACCCGCCCCTTGTGCATGACCAAGGTGCGATCCGCGATTTCGGCCACCACTCCCATATCATGGGTGATGAACAGGATCGCGGTGCCTTCCTCTTGTTGCAGCCGGTGCATGAGATCAAGGATCTGCGCCTGCACCGTCACATCCAACGCCGTTGTCGGCTCGTCCGCGATCAGCAGACGCGGATTGCAGGCCATCGCCATGGCAATCATCACCCGCTGGCGCATACCGCCCGACAGACGATGGGGATATTCGGACAGACGCTGGCGCGCAGCGGGGATACGCACCCTTTCCAGCAGCGCCTCGGCCTCGGCCAATGCCGCCCGGCCCCGCAAGCCGCGATGGCGGCGCAGCGCCTCGGCCAATTGATAGCCGATGGTCAGGACGGGGTTCAGCGAGGTCATCGGCTCTTGAAAGATCATGCCGATCTCATTGCCGCGCAACTGCTGCAAGGCGGGCTCGTCCATCTGCAACAGATCGCGGCCTTGGAACATCGCCTGCCCCGAAATACGGGCTGTGCGCGGGTCCAAAAGGCCCATCAGCGCCATAGAGGTGACGCTTTTACCCGAACCCGATTCGCCGACAATGGCCAAAGTCTCGCCCGCCGCCATGTCGAACGAGACATTCTGCACCGCCGCACCCGCGCCGGCAAAGGATACCGAAAGATCGCGCACTGAAAGCAGGGTCATACTGTTGCCTCGCCTTTACGCAGGCGATTTTTCGGGTCCAGCAGATCGCGCAGCCCATCACCCAACATGTTAAAGCCAAGGCAGGCCAGCATGATCGTCAGCCCTGCGGCAAAGCAAAGCCACGGCGTCTGCGCCAAAAATCGCGTGCCATACGATAGCGTCCCACCCCATGTCGGCGCGGGCGGGCGCAAACCAAATCCCAAAAAGGACAGCGCGCTTTCCGTGATGATCGCTGTACCAAGGCCGAGCGTGGCCAGAATGATGATCGGCCCCAGCGCATTGGGCAAAATTTCGCGAAAGATGATGCGGATATGCGAGGCGCCCGTGGTGCGTGCCGCCTCGACATAGGGGCGGCTGCGTAGACTAAGCGTGGCGGCGCGAATGACGCGGGCATATTCTGTCCAAAACACCATGACCATCGCGACGATCAGATTGACCGTCCCCGGCCCGATGATCGCAACAATCGCCATCGCCAGGATCAGCGCGGGAAAGCCCAGAAAAATATCGGTGATCCGCATCAGCACCATATCGACCCAGCCTCCGAAATAGCCGGCGAGCAGCCCCACGACGGTGCCAATGACCACGGCGATCGTCACGGCGACGATCGAGACCCCCAGCGACAGACGCGCCCCATAGGCAAGGCGCGTCCATAGATCGCGGCCAAAATTGTCGGTGCCCAGCCAATGCGCGCCGCTGGGGCCTTGCAGCCGGTTCGCCATATCCATCTGCTCGACCCCATGTGTGGCAAGCAGCGGGGCAAAGATGGCAATCAGGCACAGGGCGGCGGTGATAATCGCACCGATCAGCAGCGACGGGTTGTGACGGATGAAATGCATCGCCTACTCCAACGTGATACGCGGATCGACCAAGCCATAGAGCAGATCGACAATCAGATTGACCACCGCGAACATCAGGCCAAAGGTCAGCAACAACCCAAGGATCAGCGGCAGATCACGCTGCGAGACGGCACTGATCGCAAGCTGTCCCAGGCCCGGCCAGCCAAAAATCTGTTCGGTCAGCACCGCCCCCGCCAGCAGCACACCAAATCGCAATCCAATCACCGAGATGATCGGCAGCATCGCATTGGACAGCACATGCACCACCATGACGCGCGGACGGGACAGGCCCTTGGCCCGCGCGGTGCGGACGAAATCCTCGCGGATCACCTCGAGGACAGAGGCACGAACAAGCCGCGCAATGATCGCCGCCTGCCCGACGCCCAGCGATAGCGCAGGCAGCAGCAGATGGCGCAGGGCCGTGCCAAGCGGCGCCGGATCGCCCGTCACGGCCTGCCCCAGCGCTGGAACCAGCGCGGGGCCGCGGCTGATCGCAGGCAGCCAGCCCAGCGTGACCGAGAAATAATAGACCAGCATGATCCCCAGCCAAAAGACCGGCATCGAAATGCCCAGCTGCGCGATCAGCATCACGCCCAGATCGATGGCCGAGCCGCGCCACAGCGCTGCAACCACCCCCAGCACCAGCCCCAACACCACCGCAATCAGCATCGCACAGACAGCCAGTTCAACCGTCGCGGGCAAGCGTTCCAAAATTATAGTCGTAACCGGGCGGCGCTGGAAAATCGACAGCCCCAAATCGCCCTGCGCCACCCCCCATAGATACTGGCCAAGCCGTTGAAGCCACGGCAAATCCAGGCCAAGGCTGTCACGCATCAAGGCGATCTGTTCGGGGGGCGCAGCCTCGCCCAGCAAGACGGTGACCGGATCACCCGGAAAGAACAGCATCAGGCAAAAGGCCGCAATCGCCATGCCAAAGACAAGCGGCACCAGGATCAACACCCGTCGGATTGCATAGGCCAGCATCTGTTCCCCTTTGTTTTCCCCCGCAGGCCATCCTGCGGGGGGCCGTATTTACTGCGCGGGCGCCGCCAGATCGGTCAGGAAGCCGCGCGGATCGGGCGCAAAGCCTGCCAGCTTGTCGGACACAAAGGTATGAAGCTGCATATGCGAGATAACATAATACGGCACTTCAGCGGAAATCACCGCGGCGGCGGCGCGATAGGCAGAGGCGCGTTCCTCGACCGTGGTCGCGGCGCGGCCCGCATCAAGCGCGGCGTCGACCTCGGGATTGGCATAGCTGCCCCAGTTAAAGTTGCCGCCACTGCGGAGCTGACCGAACATCGCGCGGTCGGGGTCGACCAGATTACCCCAGCTGAGGAAGGATATCTGATAGGTCTTGCCCTGATTGCCCTGCATGAACGTCGGATAATCAACGATCACGGCCTCGGTGCGGATACCTGCGCCGGTAAAGACATTCTGCAGATACTCGACCGACTGGATCCGCTCGGCATCCTCGCTATTGGTGCCGATGCTGAGTGCCAGTTCCTGCCCGTCTTTCACGCGTATACCTGCGGGTCCCATGACCCACCCCAGCGCATCCAGCTCGGCCATGGCGGCCTGCATATCAAAGCCGGGCTGCGCAATGCTGTCATCCACAACCCACGGAAAGGCGGGCATCAGGATCGAGGACGCCGGCAGGTCGAGGCCGCCAAAAATCTGATCGACGATGGTCGGCTGGTCGATCAGCTTTGCCAGCGCCGCGCGCAACGCCGGATCGGACAGCAGCGCATCGCCGGTGTTGAAGTTCACATAGGTAAAGGCCACAGCGGGCGTGATGGTGTGATCAAAGCGGCCCATACCGTCCAGCATCTGCGTTTCCGCCGGGGGCAAGGGGGTCATGATCAGATCCACATCGCCCGCCGCCAGCGCCTGTGCCCGCGCGGTGCCGTTGCCCACGATCACCACTTCGATGTTCTGCACGGCAGGCCGACCGCCCCAATAGTCGGGGTTTGCGGTCAGATTGATCTGGCTGCCCCGCGTCCAGGCCTCGAGTTTGAAGGGACCCGTGCCGACGGGCGTGGTGCCAAAATCGGCATTCCCCTCGGCCAGGGCCTGCGGCACGATGCCAAGGTCCAGATACGAGAACAGCGGCGCATAGGGCTCGGCCAGTTTGAATTCGACCGTCAGGGGATCAATGGCGGTCACCGCCGCGATAGGCGTATAAAGCGAGCGGTTGCGCGCGTTCAGTGCCGGGTCCAGCATCGTCGTATAGGTATAGACCACATCTTCTGCGCTCAGGACCGATCCATCGTGAAAGGTTACCCCTTCGCGCAGATGGAAAATCAGCGTGGTCGCATCGGGTTGCTCCCAACTGGTGGCCAGCGCGGGTTGCGGCAGCAGGTCGCGATCCAAACGCACCAGCCCATCATAAAGCAGGTCATTGAGGCGGTAGCTGGTGGTTTCCGCCGCCAGACGCGCATCCAGCGACAGCGAGTCGATATCAAAGCCCAGCCGCACTGTGTCGGGTGGGCTGGCCAATTCGGCCTGCGCCATTGCGGCCATCATGGCCAGCGTCGCGATAGAGCCTGCCAGCAGCGGGCGGCGTGCAAGTTTAAACGTCACGTCATTAACTCCCTGTTTTATATAGCGTCGGCGGGGCCGATTCAGGCGTTTCGGGTCACGATCAAATGAGCAGCATCATCAACCTCGCCGGTCCAACCGGGCAGTATGACGACGGTCGTGTCTTCTTGTTCGACAATGGCAGGGCCGATCAGACGGCTGCCAATGCCAAGGCTGTCGCGTGTATGCACCGCCGCCGGATGGGCCGCGCCGTTCCAGAACAATTGGCGGCTTTGCGTGGCGCCAGTGCCGGAAACAGCGCCGGGGACAGTACCGGATGCAGTGGTCAGGGCCTGTCCATTGCCCTCTTGCCGCAGGGGCACGACATGGCCGGTGACGCGCAGACGGATGGCTGTGATCTCGACATCCGCATCGGGGTCGCGGAAGTGATAAAGACGCTCATGCGCAAGGTGGAACCCCTCGACAAGGGCTGCGGCATCGGGCGCGCCGACAAGCGGAACCGACAGGTCAAAGGCCTGCTTGTGATAGCGCATGTCAAAGGTCACAGCGATAGCGTGGCCGGTCAGAATATCCCCCTCGCCTGCAACCCAGGCCGCGGCCTCGGCGGTCATATCGGCAATGGCGGCGGCAAGTGCGGGGGCGGCATCCCCTTGCATCAGATTATAGCTGCTGGATCGCACATAATCGCGTTTCACATCCGCCATAATCGCCCCCAGCGCGCAGAATGTGCCAGGGCGCGCCGGCACCAGAATCTGCGACAGGCCAGCGCTTTCGGCGATCAGATTAGCCTGCGTCGGCCCTGCGCCACCAAAGGGCAGCAGCGTAAAGCTGCGCAGATCCTGACCGCGCTGCGCGATATTCTTGGCCATCTCGGCGGTCATCACGGCGGTGGTGACACGCAAGGCCGCCTCGGCCGCGCGGGCGGCTCGGGTCTCACCTGCGGGCAAGCCGATCTTGGCGCCAATCCCGTCCAGCGCCGCGCGCGCGGCCGCGATATCCAACCTCATCCGCCCGCCGACAAAGCGGTCGGGATCAATGAATCCGCTGACCAGAAAGCAGTCGGTTACAGTGGGCGCTGTGCCGCCACGGCCATAGCTGACCGGCCCGGGGTCCGCCCCCGCCGAAGCCGGCCCGATTTTCAGCACGCCATGCGGATCGACCCAGACGATCGAGCCGCCACCCGCCCCGATTGCCGAGACATTGACCACCGGCACGATGATCGGAAAATCACCGATATGGGTGCGGTTTCCGGTTTCGGGCTGGCCGTCAGACACGACCGACATATCCGCAGACGTGCCGCCCATATCGACCGTAATCACATCCCGCACCCCCGAGGCCCGTGCCGCAGCCGCGGCCGCCACCACGCCAGATGCAGGCCCCGACAGCAGCGTATCAATCGGGCGCGCCGCCGCCGTCGCAAGGCTGAGGGTGCCACCATTATTGGCGGTGATGTAAATCGGCGCAGCGATGCCAAGTCCCGCGACCCGGGTCTGCAAGCGGTTCAAATAGCTGGTCATAATCGGCTGCACATAGGCGTTGATCAGCGCCACCAGACCGCGTTCATATTCACGCTGTTCCGGCCAAACCGCAGCCGAAGCCGTGACTGCAACCTGCGGCATCCGCGCGGCAAGGCGATCAGCCAGCGCAATTTCAACATCGGCGCGGCGGTGCGAATGCACCAGCAACACCCCGACCGCGTCAACGCCTGAGGCGATGAAATGCGCGGCAATCGCGTCCAACGCATCTTCGGTCGCTTCGCCCTCGACACTGCCGTCGGGCAAGATGCGCTGGCTGACTTCGGCGATCAGGCGGCGCTTGACCAGCGCCTCCTCTTTGGGAACCAGATAAGAAAAGGCGCTCGGCATATTGCTGCGGCCAATTTCCAGCACACCGCGATGCCCGCGCGAGACAACAAGGCCAAGTTTCGCACCGCGCCGTTGGATAATCGCATTCAGCCCAATGGTGGTGCCGTGCACAATAAGCTGCACATCCTGTGGCCGCTTGCCAGCCCGCGCCAACAGCTTTGGCAGGCCCAGCTCGACCGAGGCCGACGGGTCGCTTGGGACACTTGGTTCCTTGAAAATCGTCACCGCGCCGGTTTCGGCATCAGCCAGCACAAAATCGGTAAAGGTGCCACCCACATCAATGCCAATCCGGCATCCACCTGTAGGCGCGTGAAACGTCAGATCGTCCATATCAGGCTATTTCCGCAGTCAGAGGAAGAATGTCGTCCAGCACCTGCACCGCGTGGCGACGCAGGGATTCGGTCTGCTCAAGCGCGGCGTTCAGATCCGCATTGCCATCCGCCAGCGCCGGCAAAATGCGTTCAAAGATGCGGCGCCGGATTGTATGGCGGCTGGGTTTGCGCAGCGCATAAAGGCGGCGGTTCATGTCCAACATAAAGGCGTCGTCGAAC
The DNA here is from genome assembly GCF_000223375.1 of Ketogulonicigenium vulgare WSH-001. NCBI lineage: Bacteria > Pseudomonadati > Pseudomonadota > Alphaproteobacteria > Rhodobacterales > Roseobacteraceae > Ketogulonicigenium > Ketogulonicigenium vulgare. Next base: position 170,176 of record NC_017386.1, read on the forward strand.
ACGGCCTCCCACAGCAGCCGAAAACGCCCGAAGGTGAAAGGCTGCACGGGCAACGGCCCGCGCGCATCGCGCCGCACCAGCGTGGCGGCCAGATCAATGGTAAAATCCGCATTCAGCGCAACGCCATAATCACGCCACGCACCGTCGCGGGTCACAAAACCGTCCAGCACATCCTCGCGCACGGCGGCGGGATCGCGCAGGAACGGATCGCCATAACCGCCGCCGCCCGGCATCAGCAAGGTCAACGTGTCGCCGCGATCCAGCACCAATTCGTGGATTTTCGGCACCGGGCGCTCGCCGGATTTGCCCTTGTTCAACACCGCCTGCAGCGTTGCACCCGCATCACCGCCGAATATGCCCCATGGGGGAAAGCGCAACCGCTCCATCCCGCGCGCCAGCACGACACCGCCATCGACGCTCGAGCGGATGGTGATCATCTGCCCTACGCCGCCGCGCCATCGCCCTGCACCACCGCTGTCGGGGCGGATATCATATTCGGTGATCAGAACCGCGCTTTCCACCTCGACCGTTTCCACAGGATGATTGCGCATATTGTTCAGCGAGTTATCGCGCGCATCGACGCCATCGCGCCCGTTCAGCGCCCCCATGCCCGATCGCATCGGCTGGACCACTTCGACGCGGCGGCTGCCATCGTCCATCACCTCGGCAAATGAAAACGGCACCATAGTGCCACCGGGTGCGGCGGGCATCAGCTCCGGCACCGCCTGTATCAGCGCGCCGCCGGTTGCATCAAACAGGCGATAGGGCGCCGCGACGCGCAGGTTCACTGCATCGGGGAATTCCGCATTCAGCACGGTGCCGGGCGGGTTTATCATGGAAATATTGCGATAGATCCCCGCGTTTTTCGGAATGTCCGGATCATGCGTGGTGATGAATCCGGTCAGGCGAAAGGTCAGCCAATACATCCGCTGGCCCGCCGATGGCACGTTATACGCCGTCTTGACCTGCGGATCAGTGCCGCTGACATCCAGCGTCACGTGACCATCGTTCACCGTCATCTTTAAACGAATGCGCACCGGAATGCGCGAGACCATATCGTCGTCCATATAGTCCCAGAATTCATAGCTGCCGTCGGGAATGCGGCGCAGCACAGCGCGGGCGCGGCTTTCGGCATAGTCCTGTACATCGCGGATATAGCTGTGGAACGGCTGGGGGCCGATCTGATCGATCAATTCCGCCAGACGCGCCTCGCCCAGGGCCAGCGCACCGGCCATTGCCCGCAGATCGGCGACCACCATATCGGGCACGCGCGAATTCATGCGGATCATTTCGAACAGATCTTCGTTGGGCTGACCCGCGCGGAACAGCTTCAGCGGCGGAATGCGCAGCCCCTCTTGAAAGATCTCGGTCAAGGCGGGCGACATTGACGACGGAACGCTGCCGCCCACATCGGCGAAATGTGCAAAGGACCACGCATAAGCGACCAGCTTGCCATCATGGAACAGCGGCCGCAGCAGGTTCACATCCGGCAAATGGGTCGCCAGCCCGCCCGAGCGGTAGGGATCATTCGTCGCCACCACATCGCCCGGCTGCAAATCGGGAATGGCATCGATCAATGTGCGATAATTGCTGTCGACCAAAAACGCGAAAGTGGCCGAGGGCGGATAGGCAAAAACATTGCCCTCGGTATCCAAAATGGCGGTCGCGAAATCGGCCGCCTCTTTCACATAGGCCGAACGCGAGGCCCGCTGGATCGCGAAATACATCTCATCCGCAACGGCAGAGAGCTTACGGCTTATGATCTCTAGGGCAACTGCATCGCGGGCCATAGGGTCCTGTCTCCCAAAAATGTAATTCAAATATGCATTTCATTTTCGAGCGATCAAGCATGTTGTCAGGCGCGGTGCCCGCGATTGCACATTTCAATGCAAAATAAGATCAAGAATTACGCAGTCGCTTTGTTTCGCAGAATGGAAATTCTACCACTGCGCGCGCTGGCGGGCCGAATCAACGTCCCGATAGCGGTGTCCCCGCAGAGGCCGCCAGAAATCCCTGGGCGGCAAAGGCGACCAGTTCGCGCACGACGGTTTCCACCTCGGCGTCGCGCTGGGTTTCGGCAAGGCGGACGATGCGGTGGATGCTGGGCGACAGATCTGCCAGCACGAACATCATCGCGCCGCGCGTGCAATCATAGCGCCAGATAATTTCCTTGCGCGAGAGATGCGGCAGCATTCGACCCAGCGCGTCAATGAACCGTTCGTGGATTAAGTCATTGTCTGGAAACGAAATATCATCAGGGGCCGAGGGGCTGAACCGCGCCTGCAATAGCAGGCTCAGATGGGCGACACCCTCGCCCGCGCCGGTTCCCAATTGCACCATCGGCCGGATCATCGCCTCGAGCAACGTATAAAGGGCGGGCTGCTCGCCGGCCAGAACAGCGGCTTCGTATTCTTGCAGCGCAAGCGCGCGTGCGGCATTCACCTTTTCCAGCAGGCGGCGCAAAACATGCCGGAACAGCTCGTCCTTGCTGCGAAAGTAATAGTTTACCGCCGCGATATTCGCCCCGGCCCTGTCGGTGATTTCTTTTAGGGTCGCCCCCTCGAACCCGCGTTCGGCAAAGGTGATCGTTGCCGCCACCAGAATGCGGCCATGGGTATCTGCGGATTGATCGGTTGCTTCGATAGGCTGCACGCCGGTCTCCGACTGACTATTTTGATAGAATCTTAGTCTGCTGCGGCGGAATCGACAACTCTCTTCTTGCACTCAATTCAAATGCATATTTCATACCGTTAATTGACATTTTACGAGTGATGGACAGTCCGATGCCCCCTTCCACCCCCGCCAAAGACCCTCTGCCGGACGATGTGGTGGACCTGTTGGTGCTGGGTTCGGGCTGCGCGGCGCTGACGGCGGCGCTTCATGCGGCAGATGCAGGCCTGCAGGTGACGGTCTGCGAGAAAACCAATCGGCTGGGCGGCACAAGCGCGATGTCTGCGGGCGGCATCTGGGTTGCGGGCAACCATCTGGCCGCCGCGGCCGGGATCGCGGACGATCTTGATGCGGCCTTTGACTATGTGAAAGCGATCGCGCCGCCCGGATTTGACTATCCCGATCACTGGCGCGCGATTTTGCAAGCCGGCCCACGTATGCTGCGGATGTTAGAGGATAAAACGCCGCTACGCTTTCGCCTGACCGGCGAGCCTGACCCCTATATGGATATCAGCGGCGCCCGCGCGCAAGGTCGGATGCTGTCTGTTTTGCCGATCAGCCGCCTGCGGGCGGGGCGCGATGCGCTGCGGGTGCGCGGCTCGACCCTGCCCGAGGTTTTCACCTATCACGAGGTGCTGGAAACCGATCTGTATCACAAGCCGATCGCGACCACGCTGCACCTGCTTCCACGCCTTTTGCAGCGGGTCCTGACCCTATCGGCGGGCAAGGGCACCGGGCTGATGGTGGGAATGGTCGCGGGCTGCAAAAAGGCGGGGGTCACCTTGCATACGCGCACGGCGGCAGAGGAGCTGATCGTCAAGGACGGCCGTGTCATCGGGGCATGGGTGCGGCGCAACGGTCGCCGCATCGCCATCCACGCCCGGCGCGGCACGCTGATCGCAACCGGCGGGTTTGAGTGGAACGCACAGATGCTGTCGGAATTTTTCCCCGGCCCGGTGCAATTTCTGGGGTCTTCCGCTGGTAATACCGGCGACGGACACCAAATGGCCGCCGCTGTTGGCGCGGTGCTGGATCATATGGATCAGGCCAATGTCACCGCCGCAATCCCGCGCCGCTATGAAGGGGCGATCCATGGTATGCCCGTACCCTATCATGCCGAGGAAAACGCCATTGTCGTTAATCGGCACGGTCAGCGGTTTTGGGACGAATTGCAGGTGAACCTGGGCGAGGCATTGGTGCAGCGCGATGCACGCACCAATCAACCCATTGAATTGCCAGCCTTTGTCATCACGGATGCGCGCTATCTGAAAAAGCTGCCGCTGGTGCAGTTTTTTGCGCGCAACGTGCCCGGCTGGATGGTCAAGGCCCCGACATTAGCCGCATTGGCGGCGAAAATTGGCATCGACGCCGAGGCGCTGCAGCAAACCGTCGCCCGTTATAACCAGTTTGCGCAGACCGGCCTTGATGCCGATTTCGGACGCGGCAAGACCCGCGCGCATCAAAAAGCCGACAAGCGCAAACGCGCGGGGCTAGAGGCCATCACCAAGGCCCCCTTTATCGCGATCAAATTCAATCCCTCGATCATGACAACCAAGGGCGGCCCGCGCACCGATGCCCGCGGCCGCGCCCTGCGCGCTGACGGCAGCGTGATTGCGGGGCTGTATTGTGCGGGGGCGGCGATGGCGAACCCGATCGGCACGCGCGGCGTCGGCGCCGGTACAACCCTTGGGCCGTTCATGGCCTGGGGCTATGTCTGCGCCGAAGACATCATCAAAGGCTAGATCCGCGCGGCGGATAGGATCGCGATGCGATGCGCGATCCGCTCGATTGCCTCTGCGCGGGCAAAGATTGCGGAAAGAACATCCCAGCCGCCGATCACCTCTCCAAAAGCGGCAAAGCCATGGCCATCGGGGTTGCGGCCACCATGTTCATCCAGCGACGCCAGATCGCCGCCCATGCAAAAGACATAGGCATGACCGGCTGTGCCAATCGCCCGCCGCGCCATCGACAGCGTGCCGCGCCGATGGCTGAGGCCGGTCTGATCCGTGCCCTCATGCGCGATGGGTGCAAGGGGGCTGATCTCGTCAAAGGTACGTCCCCATTGGATCACCTCGATCGGATGGGTCGTGCCCTCCGGCTGGTTCTGCGCCGTCACGATGCGATAGATCGTTGTGCCTGCCAGCAAGCCTTGGTCGACATAGGACAAAAAAGCGGCGGATGAGAGCGGCGCCGCAGCGTCATCCACTGCGACCACCACCGCGCCGCAGGCCGTATCAATCCGCACACGGATCATCACCGCCCCCGCGCGCGGCGCAGGAAATCCAGCACGCCCGGCCAGACCTGTTCATTCGCCTGCGCATTGGCGGCAGCCGTGCCGCCATTCGTGGACACGACGCCTGAAACCGGATGTTTGATCACAATGTCTGTCGCGGGGACATAGGGAAAGACGATGGCATGGCCCGCGTCCTGAAAGCGCATCCGCTCGACCTGACGACCGGCGGCGCGCATTGTTTGCTCGACCAGATCGCAGTGATAGTCCGTCGGCCACCAGCCATCATCAGTGCCGTGGATCAGCAGGACGGGGGTGGTGATATCCTCGACCCGAATGCGGGCGCGCAGATAGGCCTCATGGTCGGCCATCGCGGTTAAGGTGGCATATTCATGGCGCTTGGGTTCCGGCCCGTCCAGATAGGGGGCATAAGTGCCGGTGCGGTTGCCGTCCCACAGATGCGGCAGCGGCCTGCCATCCAGCGTCCATGTCGGGGCCAGCCGCCCGCGCGCGGGATCACCCGCGCTTTGCGCGCTGTGAAGGCAGGACGCAGGCACATAGGCCATCGTGGCCGAGACCCGGTCAGGATAGGTCGCCGCGATCAGCAACACCGCCTCGCCGCCGCGCGACTGGCCGGTGATAGCGACGAAATCATCCGCAGGTTTGATCCGCGCGCGCATCCAATCCAGCGCATCGCGAAAGTATTCCAGCGGCAAGTCATTGATATAGCGTGGACGCCCCGGCGCGTTGAATACCGCAAGGGCAAAGGCCGCATAGCCCCGCGCGGCATATAACGCGGCGCGCGGCTCGTTCATGCCGCCGCCCGAGCCGTTCTGCACCATCACAGCCGGATGGGGCCCCGCACCTGCCGGCAGATACAGCACACCGACGATACCATCCTCGTGAACCTCGTGACGGGTGACGCCTGCGGGCATCAGAATTTGGCGCATCTGTGCCGTGGCCTGCCCATCATCAGTCGTCGCCGTAAGGCTTGTGACCACATCTGCGACCGAGGCTGCGCCAGTGGCCTCGGTCGCCGGCGGCGCAATTTGCACCTGCGACCAGATCAGCCCCATTGCAGAGGCGCTGCCATAGCTGCCATCCAGCGGCGCGTCGCGGGCGGTATCGACCATCCCATCGGGCCCGCTGCGAAAACGCGCCTCGGCTTGCCATTGGCTGCCACCCGCGCGGGTCGATGTCGCGCGGATCACCACCTCGGCCCCGGCGGGCAGGCCCGTGACGCGGATCGCGCGCGCGACATCAATCAAATCAACAGCAGGGGTGACGGTGATTTCCATTTTAAAACGCCACGGCTTGTCCGTCTTTGCGGGGGTCCGAGCCTGCGACATAGCCTTCCTCGCCCACAACGATCAGCTGCGCGCCGCCAAAGCCGAAGACAGCATCGGGGCTTTCAATGATAATGTCATGCCCCAGCGCGCGCAGCCCCGCGACCAGCTCTGGCGGGAATGTGGATTCGACGGCGACTTGGCGCCCCTCGACCACACGCCAGCGCGGCGCATCGGCGGCGGCTTGCGGGTTTTGACCATAGGCCAATACGCGCACCGCCATTTGCAAATGGCCCTGCGCCTGCATCGGCCCGCCCATGACGCCAAAGGACATCAGCGGTGCGCTGCCGTCCGCTGTGGTGGCAAAGCCCGGAATAATCGTATGGAACGGGCGTTTGCCCGGCGCGACACAGTTCGGATGGCCCGCCGTCACATTGAACCCCGCGCCGCGGTTTTGCAGGCTGATGCCGGTGCCATCGACCACGACACCCGATCCAAAGCCCATATAATTCGACTGGATGAACGAGACCATCCGCCCCTCGGCATCGGCCACTGTCAGATAGACGGTACCGCCGGGGCGCGGCGCGCCGTGACCGGGCAGGCCCGCAGAGTGCGGGTCGATCAGCGCGCGGCGCGCGGCAAGATAAGCCGGCTCGAGCAGCGCCGCCGGGTCGAATTCCATCGCATCCACATCGGCGATGAAGCGATCCGCATCGGCCAGCGCCAGCTTTGTCGCCTCGATCATCAGATGGGTCGTCTCGACACTGTCGACGCCCTGCGCCTCGAACGGCAAACCGTCCAGCAGACCCAGCGCGATCAGCGTCGCAAGGCCCTGCCCGTTTGGCGGGATTTCCTGCACGGCGGCGCCGCGAAAGCGCTGCGACATGGGCTCCACCCAATCGGCGCGATGCGCATCCAGATCGGCCAGCGTCATCGCCCCGCCATGCGCCTGCGCGTGATCCACGATCTTTTGCGCCAAGGCCCCGCGATAGAAACTTTCACCGCGCGTGGCGACAATATCTTCCAGCGTGGCGGCCAGCGCGGGGCGGCGCACCACTTGGCCGGCTTTGGGGGCGGCGCCACCGGGCATGAATTCGGCAGCAAAGCCCGGCTGGTCTTTCAGGCGGCGCGCGCCATTGGCCCAAAGGGTCGCGATCACCGGCGAGACGGCAAAGCCATCGCGCGCATAGCGGATCGCGGGCGCTGCAATGACCTCCAGCGGCAAGCGCCCATGCGCGCCATGCAGCGCGATCCACCCCGAGACGACACCAGGCACCGTCACCGCATCCCATCCCAGCGGCGCAATGCCGCCCTTTTGGGTGAAATAGTCCGGTGTCCACGCCGCAGGCGCGCGCCCCGAGGCATTCAGCCCCTGCAGCGCCTGCCCGTCCCAGACCAGCGCGAATGCATCCGATCCAACGCCGCAGCCGGTCGGCTCGACCACCGTCAGCACCATCGCCGCGGCAATGGCCGCATCCGCCGCCGTGCCGCCCTGCTGCAACATCTGCAACCCCGCCTGCGCCGCCAAGGGCTGCGAGGTCGCAACCACATTGCGCCCCAGCACGGGGCTGCGGCGCGAGGAATAGGGAAGATCATAATGCATCGGGCGTTCCTTGGCTGTCTGGCCCGACAGTGGCACGCTCAATTATGCATTTCAAATGCAAATTTTATAAAAGCCCTCTTGCGACCGCGATCCGCAAGAGGGCTTTAGCCGTCAGAACAACCGCTGACACCAGCCATGCGGATCAGGCGCACGGCCGAACTGGATATCGGTCAGCGCGGTTTTGATCCGGGTCGTAATCGCACCAGGGGTGCCGTCGCCGATCTGGAAATTGTGATTGTTGCCCTTGATCTCGCTGATCGGGGCGACAACGGCGGCGGTGCCACAGGAAAACGCCTCGACCAGACGGCCGCTTTTGGCATCCGCCATCCACTGGTCCATCGCATAGGGCGCCTCGTTCACCTGATACCCCATATCGCGCGCAAGGGTGATGATACTGTCGCGGGTCACGCCCGGCAGGATGGTGCCGGTCAGCGGCGGCGTTTGCAGCGTGCCGTCATCGAACACAAAGAACACGTTCATCGCGCCCAGCTCCTCGACCCAACGCCGTTCAATCGCGTCGAGGAAGATGACCTGATTGCAGCCTTGGCGCAAAGCCTCGGCCTGTGCGGGCAGGCCGGCTGCGTAATTGCCGCCGCATTTCGTCTCGCCGGTGCCGCCAATCGCCGCGCGGGTGTAATCCTCGCACACCCACAGCTTGATGGCCTGTGCGCCGCCCGAAAAGAACGCGCCAACCGGCGCGGCGGCGACGCAATAGAGGAACGCGCCCGAAGGATTGGTCGCAAAGGTTTCCTCGGTGCCGATCATGAACGGGCGCAGATAAAGTGACGCGCCATCGGCGGTCGGAATCCAATCGCGGTCGATCTGCGAGAGCGCGCGCACGGATTCCACAAACAGATCCACCGGCAGTTCGGGCATCACCAGACGCTTGGCGGAATTGGCAAAGCGGCGGGCATTCGCGTCAGGGCGAAACAGTTGCGCACCGCCATCAGGCAGGCGATAGGCTTTCAGCCCTTCAAAAATCTCGACCCCGTAATGCAGGCTGACGGCGCTGGCATGCAGTTGCAGGGGCTTGAGCGCCTCGATCTTGGCATCGTGCCAGCCCTTGTCGCGGCTATAGCGGAGGGTTGCCATGTGATCGGTAAAGACGCGACCCCAGGCCGGGTTTTCCATCTGGGCGGCGCGCGCATCATGCGAAAGCGGCGCCGGGTTTGGCGTGATGGCAAAGGCCCCGTGTTGTTCAATATCCATAACCAGCGCGTCTTTCTTCCTCAGTTCCACAGGGCGAAGCCATATCTACAGCGGTGTTTCGTTGCAAACCCTTGTCCCGTGGTCACAGGGCTTTGCCGTCAAAATCACTGGCGGCGTGACGCTCGCGCAGGGTGGTGGACGGATCGCCCGGCGCGCGATTGACCATCACGCCGCGTTTAACCGCAGGGCGGGCATATAGATCGGCGGCCCAGCGTTGGACATGGGTGTAATCCTGCACCGACAAGAATGCGGCGGCGTCATAGGCCAGCCCGCGCACAAGGCCGCCATACCATGGCAGGATCGCCATATCGGCAATCGTATAGCTGTCACCGGCAATAAAGGGGCGATCCGCCAGTTGACGGTCAAGCACGTCCAACTGACGCTTGGTCTCCATCGCATAGCGGTTGATCGCATATTCGATCTTTTCCGGCGCATAGGCATAGAAATGGCCAAAACCGCCGCCGACAAAAGGGGCCGAGCCCATCTGCCAGAACAGCCAGGACAAGGTCTCGGCCCGCGCGGCGGGATCGGTGGGCAGGAAGGCTGCGAACTTCTCGGCCAGATGCATCAAGATCGCGCCGGATTCGAAAATGCGGATCGGCTGATCGCCACTGCGGTCCATCAGCGCGGGGATCTTGGAATTGGGGTTGATCGCGACGAAATCAGAACCGAACTGCTCGCCCTTGCCGATCTCGATCAGCCAGGCGTCATATTCGGCGCCGGTATGGCCTGCGGCCAGCAGCTCCTCGAACAGGATCGTGACTTTTTGACCGTTCGGCGTGCCCAGCGAATACAGTTGAAACGGATGCGCGCCGATGGGCAGTTCTTTGTCATGCGTCGCGCCAGCGATGGGGCGGTTGATCGACGCGAAAGCGCCGCCATTGCCTGCCTGCCATGTCCAGACTTTCGGGGGGGTATAGCCGGTCATTGTCCGCTCCTGTTGATCCGCTGTGTCGCGGCGGATGTTAGGAACGGGTGGCGACAATGACAAGGCAGAGGAAGGGCCGCAGGCGCGTTGCCTGCGGCCCGTCTGTTTACTGGTCCTTACCCGGCCAGGTCACCAGATAGGTCAGTCCGGTGACGCGGGTGGCAAGGGTGGCATCCTCGGTCAGTGCCAGCAGGGCGGTGGGCTCTGCCGCAAGGGACAGCATCGGCACCCCATCGACCGTTTCCAGTGCCGAAGTCGGGCGCGGCGGCGCATTCGCCGCGCGCTGTGCGGCATAGATCGCGGCCTGTTCGGCATCGGCGGTGCCCACGGCCTCGCGGAACGCGGCATAATGCGGCGTACCAAGGTCATCGACCGTCCACGATCCGGTGGGCGCGCGCGGCAGGGGCGGCGCAAGACCTGGGTCTGCGGCACCGGCCAGCACGACTTCAAGGCCGGTGATGGCCGCGTTGCGCTGCCACGGCGCACGCTCTGGCGCGGCGATCTGGTCGAACAGGGCGGCGACTTCCTCCGCCGTGCCGACGCGCGTCAGACCCGTGACGGCGGTTGTGATCGCATTGGCGATGCCGGTATTCGGGGCTTCCACTGCAAAAAGGGCGGCGATCAGTGCGGGCACATCCGCATCGGGCACGCCCGACAGCACCGCATCCAGCGCGATGTAATTCGCGCCATAAGCCGCGATAATGTCGATCATCGCGTCCAGACGATGCGCATCATCCAGCGCGCCCGAGGACGCCGCCAGCTGATATTGCACCTGCCAGTCATTATTGGTGTTGCCGATCAGACCAAGGAAAGCGTCGGTGACCTGCTGATCGCCGCTGGCCATCAGCGCCTCGGACACGCGCAGACCGGCGGCGCGGATATCGCGGTCGCTGGAGGCAAGCGCCGCCAGCGCGATTTCCGTATCCACCGCGCCCAGACCGTCCAGCGTCCACAGCGCATGCAGACGGCCAAGCGCCGAGGGGCTGTCACTGAACAGCGCGCGCAGCGCGGGCACCGCATCTTGCTTTTGCTGCACGACGATCAGACGCTGGGAATGGTCGCGGTGCCAGCCGTTGTCATGGGCCAAAAGCGCAACCAGATCATCGGTCGACAGCGCGGCCAGATCCATCACTTCGCTGGCCGTGCCAGATTCGTGGCTCAGGCGATAGACACGGCCATTCGCGCCATGCGTCTCGTCCAGATCATGCGTCTCGATCCAGTCGTTCAGGTAGTTGGTGATATAGACCGCGTCCTGCACGATGCCATGATAGAGATCGAGGACATAAAGCGCCCCATCCGGCCCCGTCGCGGCAAAAACCGGGCGAAAGCGCTCCTCGGTCGAGGTCAGGAAATCGGCGCCCTCATAGGCTTTGCGCAGATGCATGCCGGTGCCGGTGTCGAACAGGCGGCTCATCGTCAGCAGATGGGCGGCAGGCTCGGGCACGAAAACGCTGCCATAATCCTCGGGCGCAAGGGCGGTGCCGCGATAGGTGGCAAGGCCGCCCGCAGCCGTCAGTTCGATCAGCGCACCGCGCTCGTCCAGCATACCATCGACATAGCCGCGGTTGATGCCGGGAGTCGGGCGGATCGGCCAGACGCGGTTCGCGTCGCGGCTGGGGCCACCGACCCATTCATGGTTGCCGCGATTGCGGGTAAAGATCGTGCTGCGGCCATAATAGGTGTCGGGGACAAAGCTCATCGACGGCGCGGCAGAATTGCCCTGACGCAGCAGACGGCCCTGATCATCGGCGGCCACGCCCCATTGGGTGATGGAAATGCCGCGCTCGACGTCAAAACCCTCGCCGTTCCAGCGATAGACCTCGTCAAGGTAGGCGTTGTAGATCCGGTTATCGATGTTCCAGAACATGCCGTTGGGGTTATGTTCGATCGAGCCGCCAAGCCCGCCGTAATTCCCCTCGGTCAGCGCTGTTTTCACATCGGCGACGTCATCGCCGTCGGTATCCTCAAGCAGCCAGATATTGGGCGCCTCGCCCACAATCACCTTGCCGGGCTCCAAAATCAGCAGCGCACGCGGCAGCACCAGCCCCTCGGCAAAGACCTTGCGGCTGTCCAAAACGCCATCGCCGTCCGTATCCTCGAGGATCACGATCGAGCTGCCGGGCGTGGCCGAGGTCAGCTCATCCAGGTTCAGCATAAAGGTGGTTTCAACCACCCACAGCCGGCCTTGGTAGTCCCATTGCATGACGATGCCGTCGCCCAAAAGCGGCTCGGTCGCGATCTGCTCTAGCTGATAGCCGGGGGGCAGATAAAAGGTGTCCATCGACTCTTCGGGCGTCATATAGCCGTAGAAATCGGGAAGCGGCTGAAAGGCCGGGGGCCAATCCTGGGCAAAGGCAGGCGCGGCCAGCAGGGCAGAACTGGCCAGTAGTGCGGCGCGGCACAGGCTATGTCGTGTCATGATGATCTTCCTTGATGGGGGCGGCTATTGCCCGAACTTAAAGGGTTCAAGTTCGGCCGCCGTCAGCGGGATCGGCGTATCGCCGGGGGTCATACCGTTTTGCTCGGCCATAAAGGCCATGATGGTCGACACTTGCGCATCGGTCAGGGTACCGATGGCATTTGCTGGCATCGTCGCTTGCAAATAGGCGTGGTATTCCGAGGCCGGACGATCCAGCCAGCCAAAGGTGTCGCCCGACAGCGGCGGCGCGGCGAACCCCTCGAGTTGCGCGCCATGGCAGGCGGCGCAGAGGTTCTGGTAATTCGCGCCGCCGCCGATGGACTGAGCCTTGGTAAAGGGCAGCGGCTGCAGATCCTGGGCGGCCAGCGGGGCCGCAAAAATCACCAGCGACAGGGCCGCAACCTTTGAACCCGCAGCGTTGAGAAAGCCGTGGAACATGGGAGTATCCTTTCACGTTTGGTCGTAGCGTTGCCCGCCTCTCGCGGGTTTATTCCTTTCCTTCGAAAGGTTTGCTTGCACCCGTTGCCTTTGCGGGGCGTCTAAAGATTTTCGACATCATGCGTCCAAAGGCCGGGATGCTCATCAGCACCGCCAGCAGGATGATCAAGAACAGCACAAGGCTGATGGGACGCGTAAAGAAGGGCGTCAGATCACCGTTCGACAGGCCCAGACCGCGGCGCAAATTCGTATCCAGCAGCGGGCCAAGGACGATGCCCAGCACCATGGGCGCGATGGGGAACTTCAACTCGCGCAGGACAAAACCAAAGATCCCAAACCCAAGCATCACCCAGACGTCGAACATCCGCTGCGAGATCGCGAACGAGCCAACCACGCAAAGCACTGCGATCACGGCCATCAGACGCTCTTGCGGGATGCGGGCGATATTGTTGAAAAGATTGGTCAGCGACAGGCCAAAGAACAGGTTGGCAAAGGTCGCAAGCAGCAGCATGGCGACGACCTGATAGACGAAAAGCGGGTTTTCGATCATCAGCATCGGGCCGGGTTTGATACCGTGGATATACATCGCGGCGATCAGCACAGCGGCGGCGGCAGAGCCGGGAATGGCCAGCGTCAGCGTCGGGATCATCGCCGCCGAGACAACCGAGTTATTACCGGTTTCCGCAGCGATCAGCCCTTCATGGCTGCCTTTGCCGTATTCCTCGGGGTGTTTCGACAGCTTTTTCGCCGCAGCATAGGATGTCCATGCGGCCACATCTTCGCCGACGCCGGGCACGATGCCGACACCGGTGCCGATCAGGCCCGACCGGATGATCGTGCGCCAATGGGTGAACAGCTCGCCCATTTTCGGGATCACGCGGTCATTCACCGGATCAAGACGGATGGTGTTGCGCGCCTTCATCTGTGACAGGATTTCGGCCATGCCGAATGCGCCAACCATGGCCGGGATCAGGTTGATGCCGCCCGACAGCTCGCGCATGCCAAACGTGAACCGCTGATAGGCGTGCAGCGCCTCCATCCCGACCATCGCGATCAACAGGCCCAAAATACCCGAGATGTAACCTTTCAGCGGCGAGTCGCTGCCGCTGATCTGGCCCGAAATCACCACTCCGAACGCCGCCAGCCAGAAATATTCATAGCTGCCGAATTTCAGCGCGGCCTCGGACAACAGGGGTGCCAGCAGCGCCAGAAAGATGACCCCGACCAGCGTGCCAAGCGCCGATGCGGTGGTGGCAAGGCCCATCGCCAGACCCGCGCGGCCCTGCTGCGCCAGTGGATAGCCGTCCAGTGTCGTGGCGGCGCTGGCGGGGGTGCCCGGGATATTGAGCAAGATCGCCGTGCGCGAGCCGCCGAAAATCGCGCCTAAGTAAACGCACATCAGCGTCAGGATCGCCTGTTCCGGCGCCATCCCATAGGTCAGCGACACCAAAAGCGCGACGCCCATCGTCGCCGTCAGCCCCGGCAGAATCCCGATGGCGATCCCCAGCAGGGTCGCCCACATGATATTGAAAAGTCCTTCGAAAGTCAGGAATGTGGCAATCCCCTGACCCAGCATCGCAAGTCCGGAAAACATGATGCACCTATGGCAATCTGACGAGGAAGAGTTCGGCGAACAGATAATAAATCGCCGCTGACGAGCCGACCGCGGTGATCGCGGCCCACATAAAGACGCGGCCCATCGGGGGACGCGGGCGGGCCAGATAGCCCTCCATCATCAGAACGAAGGCAAACATAAAGATCCCGGACGACGCCCAGAACGGCATCCGGCCGATCATCACCAGCGTATAGATCAGGATCATCACCAGCGCGGCAAACACGCGCAAACTGGCACGGGTGCGGAAGATGGCAAAGAAATCCGCCCAACTGCCCGGCCCCATCAGCCGCGCGGCGCGCAACGTCAGCAGCGCCCCCAGCACGGTCAGCACGATCCCCAGCATCAGCGGCACAACACCGGGCGCGGTCGCGGAATGAATGCGGCGCTGTGCAAGGTCGGGCATGATGAACGCGAAATAGCTGACCGCAAGGCCAAGCAGCGTGAAAAAGATTGCAAGTAAAAGGTCTGCGCGGCGTTGACCGGCCTGCGCTTTGTCGTCGGGGGTCATATCCATGATCCTGTGCTGGATACGCCGAGGGCGTGATCGCCCTCAGCGCAAAGCGTTACGCAAAAGCGTTAGGGGCGGCCGGTTTCGATCCCCAGTGCGCAATCCACGCCGATCACGCTGGGATCATTGACCGCATCCCCGCGTGCCACTGCCGCACAGGATTGCGCGACCACCGTGGCCGAGACCATCTCGCGCGCCTCGGCGCCATAGGCCGGGCTGTGCAGCGCACCGGCGGTTTCGGCATAGGCCTGCAGCTCGGTCGAGGGCATGACCGTCTCGGCCCAGATCTGGTCAAGGCGGGCCACGACCTCGTCCGGCACGCCTTTGGGCACCAGAATGCCAAAGTAATTATAGGCGATGCGGGTTTCGGGCAGCCAGTCGGTGACCGGCGGGATCGGATCGGCGCCGCCAATGACCAGCGGTGTTTCCGACAGAACCGCCAGCGGCCGCAGACGGCCACCACGGATCAATTCGGCCTGCTCGCCCGCAAGCTGCGAGGTCATCGCCGTCTCGCCCGAGGCGGCGGCGATGGTGGCGGGGCCGCCGCCTTCATAGGCCACAAGGTTATATTCGAAATCGCCAGCGGCGGCCAAAGTGGCAATCGCCGTGCCACCGGCCGAGCTGACGCCCGCGGTCGCAACGCTGATGCCGCGCCCTTCGCTGCGCAGGGCTTCCAGCAGTTGACCGAAATCCTGATAGGGGCTGTTCGCAGGCACGCTGATCACCGGCACGTTCGCAACGCTGAGGTAAAGATGCCAGTCGTCGATGGTGCTGCCCTCGATCAGGCCGGTGACGGCATAGGTTGCCGCATCGGCGATACCGGTGGCCAGCAGGGTCTGTCCGTCGCGGGCGGCATCCAGCACGCCCTGCGTGCCGATCGCGCCCGAGGCACCGGGCTGGTTGACGACAACGACGTCGACGCCCAGGGCCTGCGACAGCAGCGGCGCGGTCACGCGCGTCACCTGATCGGTCGCGCCCCCTGCCCCCCAGGGCACGATAATGTTGATGACACCGTTCGGCGTCCAATCCTGCGCCTGCGCGCCACCGGCAAAGACGGCGGCCGCAATAATCGCGCTAAAGGCTGTGCTGCGTGTCTTCATGTCATTCCTCCCAGAATGAAGTCTGAAGTTGAGTGCGACCTCCATCACACTGAACTTGAATACTAGCATACCATTACTGTATGTTTACATCTGAAAGCGCGTGCTGCAATCCCTGATTTTCGGCTTTTTGCAATAAATCGCGCAGGGCATTATGCTAGCACGCACCATGCGACAGAAGGGTTGAATGATGGTCAGACGACCAGAAGGCGTTAAAGAGATTGAAGAAATCTACCGCACAGCGCTTGAGGGACTGCAGATTGACTTCAGCCGGGTCATGGGACCGCAGATCTATGATGTGATGCGAAAGCTGGTGGTGCAAAACAGCCTTGCCCCCGGAACCCCGATTTACGAGGCCAAGTTTGCTGAGATTCTAGGCGTTAGCCGCACGCCGCTGCGTGCAGCTTTGCAACAGATGGCCAAAGAAGGGCTGATCGAGACCCGCCCGCAGGTGGGGTCTATCGTCGCACCCGTCGATCCGGAAAAGATCGTCTCGGCCGTTTTTTGTCGCAGCGCGCTGGAAACGGCGGTGGTGCGGCGTCTGGCCGAGCTGCCGCAATTTGATCCAAAGCCCTTCCGCCGCATCCTTGCCGCGCAAGAGGATTTCAGCTCGCGCGATGATTACATCGGCTTTTTCGAGGTGGACGAGGCCTTTCACGCCCAACTGGCCGAAACCGCTGGCGTGCCCGAGGCCTGGCGCCTGATTCTGTCGAATAAAACCCATGTCGACCGCGCACGCCTCAGCCTGCAAAGCGCGATCCCCGGACGCGCGGCGGTGGCTTACCGCGAACACCTGGACATTATGGCCGCGCTGGAAAAGGGCGAGCCCGAATTGGCGGCGCAATATATGGACAAACATGTCCGCTCGGCGTTGGACATCATCTAAGACGGTTGCAGCCGCCCCCTGCGGGGCGGCTGCGGCAGATTTTAAGGCGTGCCGCAATCTTACGGCGTACCGGTGATATAGGCATAGCTTTCGCAAGCCGAGGTGATGCCATCGGGTTGCGGCTGGTCATTTTCGATAAAGAAATACTCGGCCCCGGCCACCTCTGCCTGCGCAAGGATGGTGCCAAAGTCGATAAAGCCTTGGCCGACGGTCGCAAAGGTGGTCGTCTCGACGCCGTCTGTGGTGACGGTCTGCGCGTCCTTGACGTGGAACGCCGGGAAGCGACCGGGGTTCGCCGCGATCAGATCCAGCGCATTGCCGCCGCCAACCTCGGTCCAATACAGATCCAGCTCGAATCCGACGGTTTCGGGATTCGTTTCGGCAAACAGCACATCCATACCGGTGCGCCCATCGGCCAGCGCCTCGAATTCCCAACCGTGGTTGTGGTAAAGCGGCATGATCCCCGCTTCGTTCAGCGGGCCGCCGGCGTTGTTCAGAATTTCCGCAAAGGCAAGATATTCCGCCTCGGTCTGGGTCGCGCCTTCGGCCGGGCGGGCCCCGCTGATGCGGACATAGCTTGCGCCCACGGCCTGCGCGGCGGCGATGACCTGATCCAGACGATCGGTCAGATCAGCACCGCTGACCCCCAGCGAGGGGACGGCAAAGCCAAGCTCGCTCGACATGGTGACGATGTCGCTGACAGGAATCCCCTGAAAACTCGCGACGCCGCCATCAAAGTTCGAGAATGAGAATTCGATATTCGGAATACCGCAGGCCGCGACAGCCTCCACCGCGCCGCGTGCATCTGCCGCGATCTGATCGCGGATGGTAAAGGCAACAAGGCCAATGCGATCAACCGGGATGCCCAGATGGGACATTTCGCTCGATTGTGCAAAGACCGGCGTGGCCATGACGGCAATCGGCGCAGCGCTTGCCAGAATCAGACCTCTGATTGCGTATTTGAGTTTCACAACACCCTCCTCAGAATGTGATAACTAGGATACTAGAATTCGAGTCGCCTCAAAGCGCAAGCTTTTCCTGCATCCGTTCTACTCAATCACCAGATTATTGCGCGGCGCAGCGCCGATCAGCGCCTCGCGGCCACCGCGCAAGATGGAATTGCCCTCGTGCAGCTGGGTCTGGTCAATCTGCATCCCATCGATCCAGTCGCTTTCCAGCATCTGCCCCGAGCGACCATAAACCTCGAGCGCATTGGCATAGGTCACTTTGCGGATCGCCTCCTCGGCAACGCCATATTGCCGCGCCAACGCTGCGGTTTTCGGCACGGCCAGCGGGTCGGAAATGCCCCAATCGGTCGCGGAATCCAAAATGACCTGCGCGCCGCCATAGCGTTTGAGCAGCTCGACCATGCGCATATTGCCCATCTTGGTCGAGGGATAGATCGAAAACGCCGCCCAATAGCCGCGGCTGATGACATCCTCGACCGTTTCCTCGTTGTTATGGTCGATCACCACCATATCGGGCGCGATCCCGTGTTCGCGGCAGACATCCATCGAGCGCAACGTCCCCTTTTTCTTGTCGCGATGGGGCGTGTGGACCATGACCGGCAGGCCCAGATCCTTGGCCAGCTCCAGCTGCGCACGAAAGTATTTGTCTTCCAAAGGCGTTTGTTCGTCATAGCCAATCTCGCCAATCGCGACGACACCCTCTTTCATCGCGAAAGCGGGCAGGATCTCCATCACGCCTTCGGCCAGTTCAGGGTTGTTCGCCTCTTTGGAGTTCAGGCCGATGGTGCAGTAATGACGGATACCGAATTGCGCCGCGCGAAAGCGTTCGAAACTGACGATATGCGACAGATAGTCGATATAGGTGCCAACATGGGTGCGTGGCTGGCCGATCCAGAACGAAGGCTCGATCAGCGCGACGACACCGGCGGCGGCCATTGCCTGATAATCATCCGTCGTGCGCGAGATCATATGGGCGTGCGAATCAATGAACATGTCTTCCTCCAAGACGTCAGATCAAATGGGCCCAATCGGCAGCGCTGACACTGCCGGGGATGTCGTATTCTTGCTGGGCCAAACGCGCCGCCTGACTGCCCTGCAGCGGCGCCAGCAGATCGCGGCGGGTACCGTGCAGATAGGGGGCGACACAGCGCCAGACCTGCACATCCACCGCCCGCCCCGCCGCGCGGCGCTCGGCAATATGGTCGAACAGCGTATCCGCCAGCGCAGGGTTTCGCCGCGCGTCTAGGCCCACGATGGGCGTCAGCGAGGATGAGATGAACAGCGCTTTCAGCACCATATGGTTCCAGCGGTGTTCATCGAACCGCCGCTGCGGCAGCGGTGAATGATGGGCGATCGCCTCGAACACCTCGCGGATGGAACTGCGCAGGCCCTCGCCCAACTGCCAGTCCAGCGCGGCATCATAAGGCAGCAAGGGCGCCGCGCGATAAAGGCTGATCAGCGCGCCGCCATCCGCCGTGCGGCAAAGCGCCTGCATCTGCGCGCCATCCGCGCCGCCACTCAGCAGCAGATAGGCCCGCCCGGCATCGGCCAGCGTCCAGTCCGCAGGCCGCCACCCCGCCAGCAGATGATCCGCCGCCGCAAGCTCTTGATCCGTCAGCGCAAGGGGCGCTTTGCCCAGACGCCTGCCCTGCTTTGCCAGCGCAAAATCAAGGCTACCGCCGCCCTGCAAGCTGTCAACAGGCACCCCCCGCGCCTGCAACCACCCCGCAAGCAAGGTGCAAGCATCCTTCGTCATGACTAGACCTCCCGTTTTTAAGTATACTAGTATCCCCATATTGATCTTGGGAAGAGGCGAGAGATGGAAAACGCATTGGTGCTGCTGGTTGTCGGGCTGACACCGGCTATGGTCGGCGAACACACGCCCAATATCGCGCGGCTGGCTGAGGCGGGCGGGATGCGCCCGCTGCAAACAGTTGTGCCGGCCGTGACCTGCACCGTGCAAGCCACGCTGATGACAGGGGAATTACCCGCCGTGCATGGTGCCGTTGCCAATGGCTGGCTGTTTCGCGACACCTATGAGGTCGCGCTGTGGAAACAGTCCGAGACCCTGCTGTCGGGCGAGACGATCTGGGACGCAGGCAAAAAGCGCGACGCGGGTTTCACCTGCGCAAAGATGTTCTGGTGGTATAATATGCAGACCAGCGCCGATTGGTCGGCAACGCCGCGCCCGATGTATCCCGCCGATGGCCGCAAAGTGCCCGACCATTACACCCAGCCCGGCGCACTCAGGGACGAGCTGAACGCCCACCTTGGGCCTTTTCCGCTGTTCAACTACTGGGGGCCGACGGCCAGCATCGCCTCGACCAACTGGATCGTGGGCGCGACGCGGCATGTGATGGACAGCCGCGATCCGACGCTGACCTTGGCCTATATTCCGCACCTCGATTACGACCTGCAGCGGCTGGGGCCGGATCTGGCAAACCCCGATATCCAGCGCGCACTGCGCGAGGTTGATGCCGCCATTGCCCCGCTGATTGCAGAGGCGCAGGCGCAGGGCCGCGCCGTGATCATCGTGTCGGAATACGGGATCACCCCCGTCCGCGATGCCATCCACATCAACCGCGCCCTGCGCGAGGCGGGCATGATCGCCTGGCGCGACGAGATGGGGCGCGAGATGATCGACCTGGGCGCATCCCGCGCCTTTGCCATGGTCGACCACCAGATCGCGCATATCTATGTCAGGGATGCGGCGGATATCGAGGCTGTCGCCGAATTGGTGCGCGGTCTTGATGGGGTGGAAAGCGTCACCGCCGACACAGCCGCCCTCGGCCTTGACCACCCGCGCGCTGGGGAACTCGTCGCGATCAGCGCGCCGGATCGCTGGTTCAGCTATTACTATTGGCTGGACGAGGCCAAGGCCCCCGATTACGCCGCCACCGTCGATATCCACCGCAAGCCCGGCTATGATCCGGTCGAGCTGTTCGTCGACCCCGCCCTGCGCGCGGCCAAGGCGCAGATCATCTGGAAAATCGCCAAGCGCAAACTGGGGATGCGGGGGCTGCTCGACATCATCTCGACCCATCGCAGCGATCTGGTCAAGGGATCGCATGGCCGCCTGACCGACCGCCCCGAGGACGGCCCGCTGGTGATCTCGACCCGCGCCGATCTGCTGCCAGAGGGCCCGATGGCATCGACCGCGTTCAAGGCCTTCGTGCTGGATCACATCTTCGCTTAGGTGCCGCGCACCCATTTTTGCAACCACAGGGTCAGCGGGAAACCGAGCGCCGCAAGCAGCGCGAGGCCCGTCTGACCCACGCTGGCGATCAGCATGGCATCCAGCAGCGCGATGGCGGCGATCAGCGTCGGGATGGCGCGGCCAAACTGGCGGCGGCGCGCGAAATGCAGACCTGTCAGCACCGCTGCGATCAAGGCGAGGACAAAGGGCAGCAACACCGGCATCTGCACCGCCATCCACAGCCCCCAAAGGGGTGCGGCGGCGAGGGCGGCCAGCGGCCAGATTTGACCCGCACCCTCGGCCTTGGCGAGGTAGGTCAGCCCCATCACATGGGCCATCAGCAGCGCCGCCCCCAGCCACAGGATAGGTGCAGGCGTGGCGGTCAGCGCGATGGCCGCACCGACATAGACCAGCAAACGGCACCCACCCATCAGCACCGGACCAAAGGCGTTTTCCTTATGCCGCGCATTATACAGCACGATCACACCCGCAAGGCCCGCACCCACCGCGCCGGCAGAAACCATCTGCCCGCCGGCCATCCCTGCGACCGCAAACAGCCCAACCCCCCCGCCAGCAGCGCAAAGCCCCAGCCGAATACCTCGGGCCGCAGCGCAAGACCCGCCGGGATCGGGCGATAGGGCTGATGCAGCGCGTCATAGGGCGCATCGAACGCATCGTTCAAAAACATCCCCGCGATATAGGCCAGCGCCGCCGCCGCGATCAGCAGCGCGATCTGCCCGCCCCCCGCCGACGCCCCCGATAGCGCGACGCCTGCCAAGGCATTGGTCATCACCGTCGGCAGGTTCGACACCCGCCCCAGTTTCAAGGCAGTATTGAGTTTCATGCTTGCAGCTCCGCCCGCACCCAATTCAATTCGCGCGCGATGGCATCGGGCAGTGGCTGGTTGCGATAGGCGGCGGGCAGCACATCCCAAGTATAGGTCTCGACCTCGAGATGCGCCGAGATGCCCGCGCTACGGTGCAGCGCCAATATCTGCCGCAGCATGTCCTGCGTGGTGTCGAACCCGTCCATCTGCGGCAGGAACAGCGGCACATGGAAATGCACGCGCCATTCGCGACCCATCGCGCTGTCAATCTCGGCCAGAGCAGCACCGAGGTCAGGCCATTTGCGGGCGCTGCCACCCTCGGCACGCTCGATCACCTGATGCAGGTAGGTCGGCTCGTCAAAGGGCCGCAGGCGCGCGGCGCTGTCCGGCGTGATCGCCGCAAACCGCAGGGCAGAACTGAGTTGCAGTTTGAAAATCCCGATCCCCGCCCGCTGCAGCGCTTTGACGCTGCCCGCCGCATCCTCATAGGCCAGCGCGGCGTGACAGACGTCATAGCACAGGCCCAAATGGCGGCGCAGCGCGGTGGCGGCATCGGTGACCGTCAGGCCAGAGAGCGCGGCAAGGCGATAGGCGGCGGCATCGCTATGCAGATGGGCTCTAAAGAACGCCACCGCCTCGGCCACGGTTTCCAAGAAGCACCACGGCTCGGGTTCCAGCGCCAGGGTGATGGTCTTGCCGGTGCGGGCGCGCAGCGCCACCAGATGGGCGGTGGCAGTGATCAACCCCTCGGCCATCGCGGCCTCGTTTCCCTTGGCCCAAGGCGCGAAACTGCCCGGAACAGTGCTGATGCTGCCGGTCTCGACATCATCGGGCAGCAGGGCGGCAAGAATATCGGCAAGGCGATTGGTATAGGTCAGCCGATCCGCGCTTTGCCAATCGGGGGCATAGACCTGTTCCTTGACCCGCGTGCCGTGAAAATCGCCGTAAGGAAAGCCATTGATCGTAAAGACATAGGCATTCGCATCGCGCAGATAGGCGCGGAATTCGTCCAGCGCATCGCCACCCGCAAGCTCGGCCGCCGCGCGGGCCGACAGGCGCAGCCCGATGCCAAAGGGCGCATCGGGCGCGACCTGCGCCTTGATCGGGGGGATGTGATGGCTGAGCGCGGCAAAGGTCTCGGGCCAGCTTTCGGCGGGGTGGATATTGCTGCAATAGGTCAGATGCGCGCCGCCGATCTTCATGCCGCGCCGCCCGCTAAATCATGCGCCGCGGCGATCATGGCGGCGTGGTCGATATGATGCACCTCGACCCCCTTGCCGATGGCTTTCAGCAGAGTGATGGTCAACTCGCCGCCCAGATGTTCCTGAAATTCGACCAGCCCCGCCATTAGCACATCGGTATTCGCCAGCAGCGGATGCTCCAGCGTGAACCCCAGCGCCCGCAGCAGCGCCAGCGCGCGATCCGCCTGCGGGCGGCGGAGCAGCCCCACGCGCACCGCATAAAGGCAATCCAGCGCCATGCCGATGGCCACCGCCTCGCCGTGGCGCAGGGTGAAACCGCTCATGATTTCCAGCCGGTGCGCGGCCCAATGACCGAAATCCAACGGGCGCGCGGTGCCGCGCTCGAACGGATCGCCGCCTTGACCGATCTGATGCATATGCAGCTCGGCACAGCGACGGATCATGTAATCCATCGCATCGGGGTGAAATGCGGCAAGGTCACCCGCCGCTGATTCCAGCCATTCGAAAAAGGCACGGTCGCGGATCAGCGCAACTTTCACCGCCTCGGCCATACCGGCCCGCTTTTCGCGGTCGGGCAGAATGTCGATGAAATCGAGGTCGTTCAGCACGGCAAAAGGCGGCGCGAATGTGCCAAAGTAGTTTTTCGCCCCATGCAGATTGACGCCGTTTTTCACGCCCACACCGGAATCGTTTTGCGACAAAACAGTGGTCGGCACGCGGATATGGCGGATGCCGCGATGCGCGGTTGCCGCCGCCAGCCCCACCGCATCAAGAAAAGCCCCGCCGCCAATCGCCACCACATAGGAATGGCGGTCGATGCCGTGTTCGACCATGGCCTGCTGCATGTCCAGCACATGGGTCAGGCCCTGCTTTACCCCTTCGCCGCCGTCCATCACGATGGGCGGGGCGGCCAGTTCCACTTGCAGGGGGTGGCTTGCGACAAAGCTTGCAATCTCGCCCGGCAGCGCGGGGCGCGCGGCCATCACGCCGCTATCAACGAAAATCAGCAGGCGTTGCGCCTGCGCCGCATCGCCCAAGACCTGCAACAGCGCGGGATTGCCGGGGCGGAACAGGCGGCGGGTGAACACCACCGGAAACTCGTAATCGACCGCGAATTTCTGCAGGCGCGTCAGCGGATTACGGGCGTGATCTGGACTGAAATGTTGCATTATTTGACCCCCTTCGCATCCGCCATCGCCTGCGCCTGCAGCGCAAGGCGCGTCACCGTATGCGTATGCTGGAACGTCCCTGCCGCCGTGCCGCGCGTCAGCACATCCTGCCCCAGATCGCGGAAATAGGTCAGCGGCACATCGGAACAGTCGATATGCGTCACCGCGCTATGGCTGACCCAAAACAGATGATCCGTGCCCGCACGTCCCGCGACATCGACATATTTGCGCAGCTCGATATAACCTTGGGTGCCCAGCAGGGTCAGGCGGCCATCGCCCCAGTTGGGCAGCGCGTCGGGCGTGTACCAATCCATCCGCGCATAGCCGCGCACATCGCCCGCCTGCAACAGCATCTCGCCAAAATCCTGAAAATCCGGATCGCCGGGATTGGCGTAATTGGCCGCGCTGGCGCTGATGATCTGCGCGTCATCCGCCCCGGCAAAGGTCAGGAACTGGTCGATCTGATGCGTGCCGATATCGCCCAGAATCCCACCGTATAGCGCCCGATCAAAGAACCAATCGGGCCGTGTCTGGCGGTTCAGACGATGCGGGCCCATCGCCAACGTCTGAACCAAGGTTCCGATCGCGCCGCCTTGCACCAGCTCGAGTGCCTTCAGCACCGAGGGCACCTCGTAGCGTTCGGAGAAATCCACCGACCAGATGCGCCCGGTGGCCTGAACCACCGCCGTCACCTGTTCCAATTCCTGCGCGGAAATGACGCCGGGCTTGTCCAGCATCACATCCTTGCCGTGCTCCATCGCCGCGATCGCCAGAGCCGCGCGGGTCTGCGGCGGGGCGGCGATCAGGATCAGGTTAATCTCGGGGTCATCCAGCAGCGCTTGGCGGGCGGTAACGCGAGGCAGATCCGGAAAGCGTTTCACGAAACCCGCCAGCGGCGCGGGATCGCCATCCGTCCACCAGCCCTTGGCCCGCGCGCCGGTGGCCAGCATCCCCTCGAGCATCCCATAGATATGGCGGTGATCAATGCCGATCACGCCGATCACGACATCACGGTTAAGCATCGGCCAACTCCGACAGGCTGACGCGCCGCCCCTCGCGCGAGGACAGCACCAGCGCGTCGATCAGTCTATGCACCAGCAGCCCCTCGGCCACGGTGACGCGCGGGGCGCGGCCATCCGCAATCGCGGTAATGAAATCGCGCTGCGCTTCCATATGCCAGTCGAACGGGAAGGCCATCGGATCGGCACCGCCGCCGGTATTCGCCTCCTCGCCAAAGCTTTCCACCCGCTCGTCGTGGTAACGCACGGTCAGCACGCCCGAGGCCAGATGCACGGCGGCATGGGTAAAGCCGAGCTCTATGCTTTCGGCCCCGCCCGGAAAGGCGGCGGTTGTCGCCATGATCGACCCCAGCGCACCGTTTTCGAACCTGAGGCCCGCGCCGACGAAATCCTCGGCCTCCATATTGTGCAGTTTGGACGTGCCCATCAGGGCGCTGACCTCGGCCACGGGGCCGGTATAGCTTTGCAGCAGATCCAGCGTATGGATCGCCTGATTGATCAAAACGCCGCCGCCATCGCGGGCATAGGTGCCGCGACCCGGCTCGTCATAATAGCTTTGCGCGCGCCACCACGGCACATTCACCTGCGCGATGCCCAGATCGCCCAGCGTGCCGCCCGCGATCAGTTCGCGCAGCTTTTCGGACGCCGCGCGGAACCGGTGCTGGAACACAACGCCAAGGGTGATGCCGCCCCGCGCGGCGATAGCGACCAGTTCGGCACCGGCCGCCGAATCCCGCTCGACCGGTTTTTCCATCAGCACGTGTTTCCCCGCCGCCGCTGCCGCCGTCACGATAGATTTACGCGCATTGGGCGGGGTCAGCACGATCAGCATGTCGATATCGGGCTGCGCCAGCATCGCCTCAAAACTGGCGGCAATCGGCAGGTTCCACTGGTTGCAAAACGCCTCGAGCCGCAGTGGGTCGCGGTCAAAGACACCGCGCACTTGGGCGATATCGCGCAGCTCCTCTAGGGCGCGGGCATGAATACCGGCAACCATCCCCACCCCGACCAATCCGATCCCGATCATGACCTTCTCCCTCTTGCAGTGTCGCTCAATTTGGCCCGCGCAATTTGGCTTGTCGGGCCGCATTTTGTTATATAGGTATTCTAGTATTCCAGCCATGTCCACCGTGCAATCACCGCACATGGGTCCAAGGCCAAGCTAAGGAGATCGACGTGCAAAAGACACTGATGCGTCAAACGTGGCGCTGGTTCGGGCCCGAGGACAAAGTCACCCTGCAAGACGCCCGCCAGGCCGAGGCCGAGGGGATCGTCACATCCCTTTATCACATCACCCCCGGCGAAGTTTGGACGCGTGATGCCATTCGCGCGCTGAAACAAAACGTGCAAACCAACCCCGATGGCAGCGCAACCGGCCTGACATGGGATGTGGTCGAAAGCCTGCCCGTGACCGAGGCGATCAAGACCCAGACCGGCCGCTGGCGCGAAGATATCGCGAATTGGAAGACCAGCCTTGAACACCTTGCGGCCGAGGGGCTGGAGGTCGTCTGCTATAACTTTATGCCGATCCTGGATTGGACGCGCACCGCGCATCGGCATGTGCTGGACAACGGCGGCACGGCGATGATGTTCGATCTGGCGGAATTCGCCTATTTCGACACTGATATCCTGCGCCGCGATGGGGCCGCGGGCGATTATCCCGCCGATGTGCTGGCGGATGCGGCCAAAATCGGCGCCGCGATGAATGACACCCAGCGCGCGGCGCTGGCCGATGCGATTGTGGCGGGCCTTGCGGGCGCGATGGAATCCTGGACGGTCGACACATTGCGCCAGCAGTTGACGCAATATGCCGGCATGTCGAATGCGGGCCTGCGCCGCCATCTGGTTGATTTCCTGCAAGAAGTCGTCCCCCATGCTGAAAGGCTGGGTCTGCGCCTGTGCTGTCACCCCGATGATCCGCCCTTTTCGCTGCTGGGTCTGCCCAAAGTTGCCTCGACCGAGGAAGACTATCGCCTGATGATCGAGGCCGTCGATAGCCCCGCGAACGGGATCACCTTTTGCACCGGCTCGCTTGGGTCGCGCGATGATGTGGATCTGCCGGGATTTGTCGAACGGCTGGGGCACCGGATTTCCTTTGTCCACCTGCGCAATGTCACCCGCCACCGCGCGGGCGTGCCGACCGGATTTCTGGAAGACACCCATCTGGGCGGCGATGTCGATATGGTCGCGGTGGTGCGCGCGCTGCTGGCGCAGCAAAAACAGCGCCAAACGGCCGGTCGCAGCGATTGGCAGATTCCCTTCCGCCCCGATCACGGCCAAGATCTATTGACCGATGCCGCGCGGGGGGCGCGCGCCGGTTATCCTGCGGTGGGTCGCCTGAAAGGCATGGCCGAGCTGCGCGGCGTCATGCACGCTTTGGCCTGATCGCGGGCAGACGGAGGGGGGAATATGGAACGGTTAAGTGCAAAGGGGCTAAGTTCAAAAGGGCCGGGCGCCCTGCCCGCAGATATTGCGGTGCCCGGATACGACCGGGCGCAGGTGACAAACGGCATCGTCCATCTGGGCATCGGCGCATTTCATCGCGGCCATATGGCGGTTTATGTCGATACGCTGCTGGCGGATGATCCCCATTGGGGCATTATCGGCGCCAGCCTGCGCCGCCCCGACACGAAGGTCGCGCTCGAGCCGCAGGACGGGCTTTATACCGTCTCGGCCCGCGATGGCGCGGGCGAGCAGTTGCGCATCATCGGTGCCATCCGCGAGATTATCGACGCCTCAGCGGATGTCGCTCCGCTGATCGCCCGCATGGCCGCGCCCGAGATTCGCATCTTTTCCCTGACCGTGACCGAAAAAGGCTATTGCCACGATCCCGCCAGCGGCGCATTGCGCGCCGATCACCCCGATGTGGTGGCGGATCTGCAAAACCCCGCCTCCCCTCGCTCGGTGCCGGGCGTCATCACCGCCGCCCTTGCCGCGCGGCGCGCGGGCGGCGCGGGGCCTGTCACCGTCCTGTCCTGCGACAACCTGCAAGGCAATGGCGAGATTGCCCGCGCCGCTATTACCGGATTTGCGCGGCGGGTTGACCCTGCTTTGGCCGATTGGATCGCGGCGCATGTCACCTTCCCCTCGACCATGGTCGACCGCATCGTGCCCGCCACCACCGATGCCGACCGCGCCGCCATCGCCGCCCGCCTTGGGGTGGAGGACGCCTGGCCCATCGTGACCGAACCCTTTCATCAATGGGTGATCGAGGATCACTTCGCCGCCGGTCGCCCCGCCTTTGACAGGGCCGGCGCGCAGCTGGTCGCCGATGTCGCCCCGTTCGAGTTGATGAAACTGCGCTTGCTGAACGGCAGCCACTCGACCCTCGCCTATCTGGGGCAGCTTTTGGGTCACGAGGAGGTCGCGCAGGCGATCCGCGATCCGCTGCTGGGTGCGATGATCCCCCGCATGATGGCAGATGAAATCCGCCCGACGCTGGATGTGCCCGGAATCGACCTGGGTGATTACTGCGCCGCGCTGGTGGCACGGTTCGCGAACCCCAGCCTGCACCACCGCACGGCCCAGATCGCGATGGATGGCAGCCAAAAACTGCCGCAGCGCATTATCGCGCCGCTGCGGGCGCGCGCGGGCAAAGGTCTGGCCTCGCCGCTGTTGACCCTCAGTCTTGCCGGTTGGATCGCCTATATGATGCAGCGCGGCGATACGATCGCCGATCCGCAGGCCGCGCTGCTGCAAACCGCCGCACAAGGCCAATCGCCTGCGCAGGCAACCGCGCGCGTCCTTGGCCTCACCCAGATTTTCGGGCCGATGGATGATTTTCTGCGCGATCTGATCCCGCAGACCGCCCCCCATGTCGCCCGCATCATCGAAGGCGGCCCCGCCGCCGCGATCCAATACGCTTTGAAAGGGGCAAATGCATGAGCCTGCTGCATCCCGACCGCCTGTTCCCTGCCAATCCCGCCAGCCGCGATATCGCACGCGATCTGTTCCAATCGGTGCAGAACGTGCCGATCATCAGCCCGCACGGCCATACCGACCCGCGCTGGTATGCCGAGGATGCGGCCTTTACCAACGCCTCGGACCTGCTGCTGGTGCCTGACCATTACGTGCTGCGGATGCTGGTCAGCCAAGGCGTCAAGCTTGAGGATCTGGGCGTCGCACCGCTGGACGGCGGCGCATACGCCCGCGATCCGCGCAAAATCTGGCAGCTCTTCGCAGCGCATTACCACCTGTTCGCGGGCACGCCGACGCGGCTGTGGATGGATCACACCTTTCAGACGCTGTTCGGGATGCAGGACCGCCTGACCCCCGCGAATGCCGACCTTTACTTCGACACGATCAACGAAAGCCTGACCCAGCCGGAATTTCGCCCGCGCGCCCTGTTCCAGCGCTTTAATATCGAGGTGATCTCGACGACTGAGAGCGCGCTGGATGATCTGCGCTGGCACCAGATGATCAAGGACAGCGGTTGGAACGGTCGCGTTGTCACCACCTATCGCCCCGATTCCGTGACCGATCCCGATTTCGAGGGCTTTGCCGCAAACCTTGATACATTCGGCGATCTGACCGGCTGTGACACCGGCACATGGCAGGGCTATCTGGACGCTCACCGCGCCCGCCGCGCCTTTTTCAAAACCCATGGCGCAACCGCATCCGACCACGGCCACCCCAGCGCGCAAACCGCCAATCTGGATGCAGCCAGTGCCGCCGCGCTGTATGGCCGTATCCGCACGGGACGCGCTGACGCCGCTGACCGCGCGCTGCTGCGCGCCCAGATGCTGACCGAGATGGCCAAGATGAGCCGCGACGACGGGCTGGTGATGCAATTGCATGTCGGCTCATCGCGCAATCATGCTGCGGGGATTTTCCAGCGCTTTGGCCGCGACAAAGGGTTTGATATTCCCGCGCGCGCATCATTCACGGCGGAGCTGCAGCCGTTGCTGGATGTGGTCGGCCTTGATCCCTCGGTGACTATCATCCTGTTTACATTGGACGAAAGCAACTACACGCGGGAACTCGCGCCCCTGGCGGGTGCCTATCCCGCGCTGCGCCTTGGCCCGGCATGGTGGTTCCACGACAGTGCCGAGGGGATGCGCCGCTATCGCCAGATGGTCACAGAGACCGCCGGTTTTTATAATACCGTCGGCTTTAACGACGACACCCGCGCCTTCCCCTCGATCCCCGCGCGCCATGACGTCGCCCGCCGTGTCGATGCGGCTTTCCTTGCCGATCTGGTGGCCGACCACCGGCTGGATCTGGATGAGGCGGCGGGGCTGATGCAGGATCTGACCTATGGCCTTGCCAAGAAAACCTATCGGCTTTGACGGATTGGCAAGGTCAGGCGCACAGATAGCCCGCCACCCGGGCGGTTCGACAGATCCAGCCTGCCGCCCCGGCGCGCGATAATGCTTTGGGCGATGGCAAGGCCAAGGCCGCTGCCCTCGCCGCTTTCATCCAGCCGCGCGCCGCGTGACAGCAGACGTTCGCGCTGATCGTCGGGCAGGCCGGGGCCGTCGTCGCAGATGGTAATGGCGATCTGATCGCCCACCGCTTTGGCCTGCAGCAAAACCTCGGCCGCAGCATGGCGCACGGCGTTTTCGGTGATCGCGCCCAGCAGTTCGGCCAGCTCCTCGGGCGGCAGGGCAACGGTCAGATCTGCAGGGATTGTATTTTCCAACACCAAAGTCTCGGCCTCGGGCACGCGGGCCAGCACTGACAGCACGCCCTGCGCGACCTTGCGCAGATCGCTTGTGCCGCGCTGTGCACGGGTGCGCATCAGTTCGAAATCAACCTGACGCCGCATCCGCGCCACCAGATCATTGATGCTGCGGGCGGCTTGCCCTTGGCCGCTGGCATCCAGACGCGCGGCCTCGCCCAGCAGCGCCTGCAACGGGGTTTTCAACCCATGCGCAAGGTCGCTGGCACGATGCTGCGCAAGGCGCACCTCTTGCTCATGCTGGTCCAGCAGCGCATCCACCTCGGCCGCCAGGGGCTGAACCTCGGACGGCCAACCAGCGCCCATCCGCGCCGCCTTACCGCGCCGCAGATGCCCAACGCGGGTGCGTAACGCCTGCAACGGCCGCAGCCCAAGGTAAATCTGCGCCACACCCGCCGCGATCAGAACCAGTTCCAACACCAGCAGATAGGGCAGCATATCGCGGATGAATTCCTGCCCAGCTGCATCGATACTGGCCGCATCCATCGCAACCACAACCCGCGCCGCCCCGCCCCCCAACGCGGCGGGCAGCGCGATCTGTTGACTGCGGGCCAACAAATCCTCGCCCTGCGGGCCAGAGATGCGCGTGAAGGACGGCCCCGTGCCCTTGCCCGTTTCCAGCACCCCATCCCATAACGAGCGTGACCGGCTTTGCCCGTCCGCAGTATCAATCTGCCAATAGAGCCCGCCGTAAACCCGCTGAAATCGCGGATCAGACAGTGGCGCGCCAGCCGTGACGCCCGCGCCTGCCACAGTCAGCCCCCCCAGCAATTGATCGAAATGCACGGTCAGCTCGGCCTCGGCCCGGCGTTCGACATGGCTGTTGAACAGCGATGACAGGCCGACAAAAGCCACCCCCAGCGCCAGCGTAATGCAGACCAGCCCCAACAGCGCCAGCCGAAGACCCAGCGAGATCGCCCTCATGCGTCGGTCTGCAGGTAATAGCCAAAGCCGCGCCGCGTATTCAAAATGCCGGGGCCAAGCTTGCGGCGCAGCCGCGCGATCGCGGCCTCTAGCGCATTCACCTCTTTGGTGTCGTCATCGCCGTAAAGATGTTCCAGCAGTTCCACCGCAGGCACGGCGCGGCTCTGGTTCAATGCCAGCAATGACAAAATGCGATATTCCAAAGCAGTAACAAAGACTTGCGCGCCGTTCAGCCGCACCTCCATCCGCGTCGTGTCCACCTCGAGCGCGCCTGCCGCGATGCGCGGCGCGGCCTGCCCGCCTGCGCGACGCACCAGCGCCCGCGCGCGCGACACAAGTTCAGCCATCTGAAACGGCTTTGGCAGATAATCATCCGCGCCCGCGTCGATCCCCTCGACGCGTTCCTGCCAGGTGCCGCGCGCGGTCAGGATCAGCACCGGCATCACCCGCCCGCCCGCGCGCCAGCGGCGCAACACCGTCATGCCGTCCAGTTGCGGCAAGCCCAAATCCAGCACGATCAGATCGTATTCCTCAGTATCGCCCAGAAACCACGCCGCCTCGCCATCCGCCGCGTGATCGACCAGAAAGCCCGCCTGCGTCAGCGCCGCCGCCACATCGGCGGCAATGGCGGCATCATCCTCGACACAAAGGGCGCGCATCAGTCGTCATCCTCGTATTCGCTATCGATGATAACGCCGGTCTGCGCATCGATCTCAAGCTCCAACAGACGCCCGTCGAACAGCAGCATCTCGATCTCGTAAATGAAGCGACCGTCATCCTCATCGTAATCCACCTCGATCACGCGGCCCGCAACATCCGCCTCGATCCGCGCAAGGATGGTCGACAGGGGCAGGATCTCGCCGCGCGCCAGGGCGTCGCGGGCGCGATCTTGGTCACTATCGGCAGCGGCCGGCAGCGCAAGCAGGCACACAAAGGGAAGGATTAGATGTTTCATGCGCCCCTTATGCCCGATCCGCCCTGACTTTTCCCTGACAGGCCGCGTCAGGCGGGCGTCAGCCTGCTTATGCTAGATCGATTCGTATCACGACCAACCCCAAGAGGATACGATATGAAAACCCTGATGAAATATGCCGCAGTCACCGCCCTGATCCTTGGCGCGGGTGCCGCCGTTGCCCAAACCCAAACCCGTCCAGCCGACGGCCAATGGATGAGCGTCGCCGCCCTTGCCGCAAAGCTGGAAGGCGAAGGCTATACCCTTTACGAAGTCGAGCGTGACGACGGCGTCTATGAGGTGAAAATGATCGACGCCCAAGGCTTCCGCGTCGAGGCGCATCTGGACCCCGCCACCGGCGACCGCCTGCAAGGCCCGCGTTGGGACGATTAATCCGCCTCAAACGCCTCGGGTGCCAAGTCACGCCAAAAGGCGGCAATCGCCTCGGCATTGAGGGCGGACATCCAGCCATGGCGTTCAAAATCGTCGCGTGCCGCCCCATCTAGGCGCGCGACGAATAGCCGTTTGTCGGCATCGCGCTGCGTTGGCGTGCGCGCGGCCGCCAGATCACGAATGATCTCCAACCGACGCGCGCGGCCGGTCAATGGCTTGGCCGGGGTTTCGCTGCGAAACTCGGACGCCGGTGCGCCCTCAGCCAAGATGCGGGTCAGATAGCCGACCGCGTTGCGCACATCGCTTTGGCCCGCGACATAATCCAGCTTTTCCTGCACATGGCCCTGCCCATATTCCGCGATCCACTGCCGTGCGAGGCGATCCGACGCGCCAAGCCCGCGCAGCCGTGCATAGGTATCGGTGTTGCGCAGCCCCTCGCCGTCATCCAGATCGAGGATCGACAACTGCGGGTTCACCTGAATCAAAAACCGGATCTCGGTCACCGTGCGGCCCATTTTGCGCAGATCGGGCGTCACGATGATATTGGACGTCTTGTTCACCTCGGCCACGGCGGGCTTGATGATCTTGGCGTTCAGATGCTTGAACTCGTCATAATAGGGGCTGTCCGCCACCCCCATCAGCCGCCGGAACAGATCAATCGACCACCAGCCGGTCGATCCCGTGCGCACGAACCGATAGCAGTTCTCATAAAGCGCCAGCGCATGGCCCGAATTGAACCGCCGCTGAATGTTCAGATTGATCAGCGCGAAAACCTTGGGGTCGTTCAGCTTTTCCGCCAGCGCGGGCGAATAGGCATATTCGCAGACCCCGCCGCGCAGCCGCGCATAGGACAGCATGGCCGACACGCCCCATTCCTGCTGCCCCTCGGCATCCAGCATGTCCCATTCGGCGACCGTCTCGGCCAATCCGCGCAGCGCCGCTTTCAGCGTCTCGATATCGTTGGAATTATAGCCGATCATCATGCACAACGTGCGCGCATCAATCTGGTGGCGCGTCGCCGTGGTCAGCGTGTCATAGGCGTTCAGCAGCAGCACATTCGACAGCTTGCGCTGCAGCAGCGACAATTTCCCCGAAATATGAATCGCCGCGACGTGCTTTTTCACCTCGCCGCGCCGCAGCGGGCCCGTCAACTGATCCTTTGGAATATCTGCGATCTCGCCGCGTGCCATCTGTTCCGCTCTCAAAGGAATCGCCTTCCCTATTGATGTGACAAAAGGTTCCCAGAGACAATCCTTTTGCGGAAACCTATATGCGCGTCCCGTATACGGATACTTAACGCAACGCACGTTGCAGGAAAGGTATCCAAATACAGGGGCACGCTTTGCCGGATTCGCGCAGATTGCCGCTATGTCGTGAAAATAGCCGCAAAACGGGCAGAAATCGCTTGTTCCACGGGCAGGCCCACCCGGTTTCCCTGCGAATCGGCGCCCTTTACCCCGCAATAGGGCACCTTATATCCCGTATTCTGGCACCACTGCCCCTGTATATTGGCACCTAATACTATCTATGCGTCTGAAATCACGCGCATAATTTGACCGTAAAGACTCTTAAAGATTCTAAATATTCTCAAACAAACGCTGCTGCTTTTTATGGATATTGCTTGGCTTCAGCGTATTTCCTTTTTGTCGCGTGATGTGCCATATATTGGGCGATATCCTTAGGAATAGCGGACAAGGGCGTTCACATGGCAAAACCCCCTCCACCCTCAGCCAAAGCCGGGCTGCCGCCTTATTACAATATTGATCCTGAACGCGCTGCTGCAAAACTTGCGCAGCCCATCGACACCGCGCGTTTTGCCAAGGCGGCGACCTTTGCCGCGCGCGGCCGCGATGATCTGGCGCGGCGCGGCTATGCCCCCGATGGGCAAAAGCGCCTGCGCAAGTTTTCGACCTGGGAAGTCTGCAAATATCTGCTGCCGGTGAACTCGGCCCATTTGCGGCGCGTCTTGCGCCAAAACCCCGATCTGCCTCAGGGCGAGGGCGAGGCGGGCTCGAAATGGTTCACCTTGGATGATGTGCTGATCCTGCGCGACCATTTCGCGAAAGAAGGCGCAAAAGACCGCGAATACAAGGCGTGGCGCCCCGAAGGTCTGCCCGCCAAAGTCGTCGCCGTCGCCAATTTCAAAGGGGGCGTTGGCAAAACCAGCACCGCCGCGCATCTGGCCATGTCCGCCGCGCTGGATGGTTACCGCGTGCTGGTGATCGACCTTGATAGCCAGGGCTCGATGACCTCGATCATGGGCTGCCAGATCGAGGATGAATGGGAAACCGTCTTTCCCCTGATCGCCCGCGACTATGCCCTGCGCTTGCAAGAAGAGAACCATATCCGCGCCGCGCAGGGCTTGACCCCGCATCCGTTCGACGAGACGCTGGCCGAGGCGCTCAAGGTTTCGCCGCGAAACCTTGTGAAACGCACCCATTGGCCGAATATCGACCTGATCGGCGCGCAATTGAACCTCTATTGGGCCGAGTTTCAGGTGCCGGTCTGGCGGATGCAACTGCGGTCTTGGGCGCTGTGGGATGCGTTGACCAATGCGCTGCAAGAGGGCGGTTTCTTGGATGATTATGATATCATCTTGCTCGATACACCGCCTGCGCTGGGGTATCTGACGATCAACGCGCTGGCGGCGGCGGATATTCTGCTGGTGCCTTTGGGCGCGAGCTTTCTTGAATTCGACTCGACCGGCCGCTTTTTCGACATGATCTATTCCACCTTCGCCTCGATCGAGGAGGGCGAGAACCGCAACCGCCGCGCCGATGGCCTGCCCGAGATGCGCTTTGAATGGGACGCTGTGCGGGCGCTGGTGACGCGGTTCGACCCGGCGCAGCAGACCGACCTTGGCAATATCATTCAGGCCTATTTTGGCGACTTCATGACCACCTACCGGCAGGAAATGACGGTGATGGTCGGCCAAGCGGGCGAGCAAGTCTCGGGCATTTACGAGATCGACTATCGCGATTTCAACCGCGACACCTATGTGCGCGGGCGCGAGACATTCGACCGCACCTGGGCAGAGGTGAAAGAAGTGATTTTGGGCACCTGGTGGCGCGACCAGCAGATGGCCCGCGCGCAAAAGGAGTAAGCCATGGCCAAACGCCGCACCCTTGGCATGCCAAGCAGCGAAGAGCTGCAACGGATCGAGGCTGAGTTTTCCCAAAGCCGCCCCACCGCCGCGCGCCCCGCCGTCCCCATCGCCCAGGTCGCGGCCGAGGCCGCCGCCGCAGGCTCTGCGCTGAGTGTTGACGACCGCATCACCGCCGCCCGCGACCGCGTTGATGCGGCGGCCTTGCGCATCGCGCAGGACAAGGGCCTGGTGATGATCGAGCTGCCGCTGGATCAGATCGACGCCGATGTGCTGGTGCGCGACCGCGTGGCGTTGGACGCGGACGAGCTGGACGAGCTGCAATCCTCGATCGCAAAGAACGGCCTGCGCCTGCCGGTCGAGGTTTTTCCGCTGGAGGGCGGCGGATATGGCCTGCTGTCCGGCTATCGCCGCCTGATGGCGCTGCGCGCGTTGCAAGCGCGCCACCGCGACCCCGCTTATGACCAGATCAAGGCCGTACTGCGCGACCCCGCCGCTATGGGCGGCACATTTGCCGCGATGGTCGAAGAGAACGAGATCCGCTCGAACCTCAGCCATTACGAGCGTGGCCGCATCGCCGTAATCGCCGCACAGCAGGGCGCCTTTACCAATGTCGAGGCTGCGGTGAACGCCCTGTTCCCCGTCGCGTCAAAGGCAAAGCGGTCAAAGATCCGTTCGTTCGCGCTGATATTCGAGGAACTCGGCGACCTTCTGCGCTTTCCCGATCAGATCAAGGAGCGCGAGGGGCTCCGTCTGGCGCAGATCCTGCGCGATGGCGGCGAGGCGCGCCTGCGCGACGCGATCGGCAGCCGCGTCGCCGCAAGTGCCGAGGATGAGGCCCGTTTGATCGCCGCGCTGCTGGATCACGCCGACACGCCCGCCACCGATAGCCGCAAAGGCGGGCGGCCACGCAAGGACGAAGGACAGGGATTGGTGCTGCCCTCGGGCCATACCGTCAAAACCCAGATGGGCCAAAATGGTTGGACCATCCGGCTTGAGGGCGGGCGCACCGTCAGCCAAGAGATGATCGACCAGATCCTGCGCGAAATCGGACGGGTGCTGGACCGCTGATCTAGATGGCGGGCGCCGCCGCAATGCTGCCGCGCAGGATCAACCGGCTATCCAGCGTGACCAGCGGCGGCAGCGCGCCGCCGCGCGCCTGTTCCAGCAACATATAGGCGGCGCGCTCGCCCATCGCGCGCGCGGGCTGGGCGATGGTGGTCAGGGGCGGAATGGTATGCGCGCCGACCGCCGATCCGTCAAACCCCACGACCGAGACATCCTCCGGCACCCGCAGCCCAAGGCGCGCGGCCGCGCCGATAAAGGCGATGGCGGCATCATCCGAGCTGCCCAAAATGGCGGTGGGACGGCCCTGCGGCGCCATGGCGGCAAAGCGCTCTGCCGCGATGGCGCCCGCTTGCAGCCCCATCAGGAAACTATCGCCCGCCTCGACCCGTGTGACCGCGCGGGCGTCCAGCCCTGCCTCGCGCAGCGCGTCCAGCACGCCGCCAAAGCGCTGGTATTCGTGGTAGTTGCCGGGCGGCGCGGCGATATACATAAAGCGGCGATGACCCAGATCCAGCAATTGCTGCACTGCCGCCGCCATCGCGGCGCGGTCGTTGGTCACCACGCTTGGCACGCCTTGATCCGATACATCTTGCAAGATCCCGACCAGTGGCAGACCTGCTGCGGTCAGGCTGCGCGCCCCCTGTGCCGGCAGGAACGAGGCCAGCGTCAGCGCCCCCGCAATCGTACCGCCATAGGCCAGGTCCAGAATATGCCGCTCGACCGCTTCGCTGCGATCAAGGTTGGCGACCATCAGATTGAATCCTTCGGCGGTCAGTGCGGCGGCGACGCCCTCTAGCACGGCGGGAACGATTTGCGATGCGCCCCCCATCAGCGGCCCCGGCAACACGATCATCATCATGCGCGAGCTGCCCCGGCGCAGGTTCTGCGCAACGGCATTGGGCGTATAGCCGATCTGCGCCGCCGCGGCCATAATCCGGTCCCGGGTCTTTTTGCTGACCCGATCCGGCTGTGTCAGCGCCCGGCTGACGGTCGAGATGGCGACCCCCGCCAGCTCGGCCACATCGCGCATCAGAACGGTGCCGGTCTCGGCACCGCTTTCAAGGGTCGACTGTGGGTGATCTTGATCCATCACGGCCTCATGCGCACAGAAATTAGGCAAATAAATGCCCGATCCTTGGCGGGGCACCGACCGGAACAATCTTATGTAACGCAATGATTGCGTGCTTGGCAAACGTTTGCGTAAGAATGGCAAACGTTTGCCAATATAGATTCGGCGCAGATGCCGGTCTCTTACGCGAAAGGTGCCCGATGCAGCGGCTGAACTTTGGTGTCGATCTGATCACGTTCTTTCACCCCGGTTTTTGGGGCGTATCGACCCATGATGACATCCTGACATTGGCCGAGGCTGACCCGACCGCCTTTTGGACAAAGCTGCTGGATGCCGCGCAGGCCGCTGGCGTCACCGGGATCGAGCTGACCTTTGCCCCCCTGTCGTGGGAGGGTGCGATCCGCGCCTTTGGCACCCGCGAGGCCTTTCAACACGAGGTGCAATCGCGCGGCCTGCAAATCTGCAGCGGCTTTTTCGCCGAGATGGAGCCCGCCGGCGATATCACCGACCCCGCGGTCGAGGCACATCTGACCGCCCGCGCCGAAAGCTATGCCCAATTCCTTGCCGCCTGCGGTGCCGATATCATGGTGGTTGGCCTGCCCCTGCGCGCCAGTCCCGAAACTCGCTCCGCGCAGTTCTTTGATCTGGCGCAGGCGGATAAGATCGCAGG
Source organism: Ketogulonicigenium vulgare WSH-001 (assembly GCF_000223375.1). Lineage (NCBI taxonomy): Bacteria > Pseudomonadati > Pseudomonadota > Alphaproteobacteria > Rhodobacterales > Roseobacteraceae > Ketogulonicigenium > Ketogulonicigenium vulgare. The sequence goes on from NC_017386.1 coordinate 209,304, forward strand.
CTTTCTCAACCGCCTCGGGGCCGCCATCTCGCAATATGGCGTCAGGCTTGCCCTGCATACCGAGGCGCATTCCCTGTTCGCCGCGCCCCGCGATGTCGATCTGATGCTGCTGCTGACCGATCCGGCCTATGTCCATCTGTGCCCCGATACCGCGCATATCATTCTGGCGGGCGGCGATCCGGTCCAATTGGTCGACCGCCACCACGACCGCATGATCATCGCCCATTGGAAAGACGCCCTTGGCCCGATGCCGCGCGATACGGTGATCGACCAGCATATCCACGATGCGCACCGCCCGTGGTTCTGCCCGCTGGGCACCGGCCGCGTCGATTGGCCCGCCTGGGCGCGTCTGCTGCAGCGGCGCGACTTCCGGGGTTGGGCGATTTTGGAGCTCGACGCCTCGGCCAATCCCGTCGCCGATATCGCGCAGGGCCTGACATTGGTGCGCCAATCGCTTTTGCCGACCCTTTCATAAGTAAAAACCGCCCCGAACGGGCAGCCCAACAGGAGAGACGAATGAAAACCAATACACTGCTGATCGCCGCATCCGCACTGGCCCTGTCGGCCAGCCTCGCGCGTGCACAGGACCTGCCGGCCGAGGTCTTTACCTCGTGGACATCGGGCGGCGAGGCCCTTGCGGTCGAGGCGATCCGCACCGAATTCGAAGCGCGCGGCGGCACATGGGAAACCGCCTCGATCGCCGGTTTTGAAAACGCGAATGCAGCGTTCCAGAACCGAGTCATCGCGGGCGATCCGCCCACCGTGCGCCAGTCGGTGCTGGGCTTGGACGCGGCCGAGCTGGTCGAATCCGGTCTGGCCAATAGCCTGCAATCCGTCGCCGATGCGCAGAACTGGGCGGGCGTCATGGCGCCGTCGGTGCTCGATTCGATCTCGTATAATGGGGAAATTTTCCTCGCCCCCGTCGGCATCCACGGCGAAAGCTGGATGTTCTATTCGATGCCGGTGTTCGAAGCGAACGGCATTACCGCCGCGCCAACCACATGGGACGAATTCTTTGCCGCGATGGACACGCTGCAAGCCGCTGGCATCACGCCGATCGCCTGGGGCGGCCAAGCCTGGCAAGAGGCCAAGGTTTTCAACATGGTGCTGCTGTCGCAAGTCGGCAACGAAGACTTCCTGAAAATCTTCCAAGAGGGCGACGAGGCGGTTCTGACCTCGGACGCCATCGTCACTGCGCTGGAGATCTTTGGCCGCCTGCGTGATTATGTGGATGCGGGCGCGGCGGGCCGCAACTGGAATGATGCGACCAATATGGTCATTCAGGGCCAGGCGGGCGTGCAGTTCATGGGCGATTGGGCCAAGGGCGAATTCGCCAATGCGGGCCTGATTGCAGGTCAGGATTACGGCTGCGCGCTGGCGCCGGCCTCGACCGGTATGCTGTTCGTCGCGGACGGCTTCTTGATGATGAAGACCGGCGATGCGGCGCAGGACGCGGCCCAACTGCTGATGGCCGAGGTCGCCACCGACCCTGCTGTGCAGGTTGCTTTCGCGCAGGCCAAAGGCTCGATCCCCGTGCGCACCGATGTCGATACCTCGGCGCTGGATGTCTGCGCACAGCAGGCGATGACGATGATGAACGACGGCCTGTTCGTGCCCGAACATGCGATCACCGTCACCCCCGATATGGTCGGCCAATTCACGGATTTTGTTGGCGAATATTTCGCTGACCCGTCCTATGACGCGGCATCCGCGGCCGAGGACCTTGCGGATATCTTCCGCCGTTAATCAACCCCGGCCCGCCGCGCAACTGCACGGCGGGCCGCCCTGTTTTCCAAAGGATCGGCGATGCGATTTGGCAAATGGCGCCTTCGCGCTGCGCAATTGGCGCTTTCACCGACGTGGCTGACGGTCATCGTGGTCTATCTGGGCACGATGGCATGGACGGTCGCGCTCTCGTTCACCAATTCGCGGCTATTGCCCAGCTGGGACTGGGCGGGTTTTGCGCAGTACCAACGGCTGTTCGACACGTCGAAATGGAACCTCGCGCTGCAAAATCTGGTGATTTTCGGCGTGCTTTACGTGTTTGGCTGCCTTGTGCTGGGGTTCTTGCTGGCCGCAGCGCTGGATCGTCGCGTCCGGTTTGAAAGCGCCTTTCGCACGCTGTTCCTGTATCCCTATGCCATGTCCTTTGTGGTCACGGGCCTGATCTGGCAGTGGCTGATGAACCCGACGCTGGGCATTCAGCCGACGTTCCAAGGCATGGGCTGGGAAAACTTCCGCTTTGACTGGGTGACAAACCGCACGATGGCGATCTATGCCGTGGTGCTGGCGGGTATCTGGCAAGGTTCGGGCCTTGTGATGGTGCTGGCGCTGGCCGGTATGCGCGGGATTGACGCCGAGCAATGGCGCGCCGCCCGTATCGACGGCATCCCCGTGTGGCGTGTCTATCTGTCGATCATCCTGCCGCAGCTTGGCCCGGCGATGGCCGCGGCCGCCACATTGCTGTCGATGGGGGTGATCAAAACCTATGATCTGGTGATCGCGCTGACCAAGGGGGGCCCCGGCTCCTCGACCGAAGTGCCCGCCAAATTCATCATGGATAATATGTTCCAGCGCCAGAACCTTGGCCTTGCCACCGCAGCGGCGGTCGTTCTGCTGCTGTCCGTGGTACTGGTCGTCGCGCCGTTCCGCTATGCCGCCTATATCACCGCCAAACGCCGCGCAGGTCAGCTATGAGCCCTATCCAAAGCGGCCCCGCCCCGCGCAAAATCACCATTGGTCGCATCGGCCTTTACCTGTTCCTCATCTCGATGGTGGCGTTTTTCGCACTGCCGTTGTTCGTGATGCTGATCACCTCGCTGAAAACGGACGAGGAAATCCGCCTTGCCCGCATCTTTGCCCTGCCCGCCAGCCTGAACTTTTCAGCTTGGGCCACGGCATGGTCGGGGGCCTGCGCGGGCACCATCTGTAACGGCGTGCAGGCGGGCTTTTGGAACTCGATCCAGATCACCGTGCCTGCGGTTGCGATTTCGGTCATGCTGGGCGCGCTGAACGGCTATGCCCTGTCCTTTTGGCAACCAAAGGGCGGCAAGATCCTGTTCGCGCTGCTGATGGCGGGGGCGCTCGTGCCCTATCAGATCTTTCTTTACCCGATGGTGCGGGCGCTGGCTTCGGTCTCGCTGTATAACAGCCTGCCGGGCATCGTGCTGGTGCATGTGCTGTTCGGCCTGCCGCTGGTGACGCTGCTGTTTCGCAACTATTTCATCACCCTGCCGGTCGAGCTGTTCAAAGCCGCCCGGATCGACGGCGCGGGCTTTTGGCGCATCTTTTTCGAGATCATGCTGCCGATGTCCGTCCCGATGGTGGTGGTGGCCGCGATGCTGCAATTCACCGGCATCTGGAACGACTTCCTGCTGGGCCTTGTGTTCGCCGGCCCCGACAATCTGCCCATGACGGTGCAGTTGAACAATATCGTCAATACGACCACCGGCTCGCGCGCCTATAACGTCGATATGGCTGCGACCATGCTGACGGCGCTGGTGCCGCTGTCGATTTATTTCCTCTCCGGTCGCTGGTTCGTGCGTGGAATCGCCGCCGGTGCAGTCAAGGGATAGACCATGACCCCCATTACCCCTTCGGCCGTCTCGGTGCAGGATCTGCAAATCCGCTACGGCAATGCCACCGTCATCAACGGCCTGAACCTTGAAATCGCGCCGCGCGAATTTCTGGTGCTGCTTGGGCCATCGGGCTGCGGAAAATCGACGCTGCTGAACGCCATTGCGGGGCTGAACGATGTCGCGGGCGGCCAGATCCATATCTCGGGCAAGAATGTCACCTGGGCTGAACCCAAGGATCGCGGCATCGGTATGGTGTTCCAATCCTATGCCCTTTACCCGCGCATGAGCGTCGAAAAGAACCTGACCTTTGGCCTGCGCGTTGCAGGCATGGCCAAGGACGAGATCGCCCGCCGCCTCGAACATGCCTCGAAGCTGCTGCACCTCGACCAGCTCTTGCACCGCAAACCCGCCGAGCTATCGGGCGGCCAGCGTCAGCGCGTCGCCATCGGCCGCGCGCTGGTGCGCGAGGTGGATGTGTTCTTGTTCGACGAGCCGCTGTCGAATTTGGACGCCAAACTGCGTAACGAGCTGCGGATCGAGATCAAAAAGCTGCACCAATCGCTGGGCAACACCATGATCTATGTCACCCACGACCAGACCGAGGCGATGACCTTGGCTGATCGGATCGCCATCATGCGCGACGGCGTGATCCAGCAGCTTGCCACCCCGGCCGAGGTCTATCACCGCCCCGCCAACCTGTTCGTTGCGGGCTTTATCGGTGCGCCCGCGATGAATTTCATCAGCGGCCAGATCACCGCGGATGGCCAGTTCACCAGCGGCGCGCTGTCGGTGCCACTTCGCCGCAGCTTGCCCGCAGGTCCCGCGACATTGGGCATCCGCCCCGAACATATTACCCCCGGTGGCACAACGCTGTCCGGCACGGTGACGGTGGTCGAGCCGATGGGCGCCGATACGGTCGTCTGGTTCGATTGCGCCGGTCAGCAAATGTCGCTGCGTGTGATGGGCGATAGCGATTTGCAGCCCGGCCAAACCATCGGCGCCACTTTCGACACCGCCCATGCCTCGCTGTTCGATGCGCAGGGCGACCGGCTTTAAGCCAGAATTAGGACGTATCATGACCAACGCAACTTACGACGTCATCGTCGTTGGCTCGGGCGCGGCGGGCTCGTTCGCCGCCCGGGAATTGACCGCACAGGGGCTGAAAACCCTGATCCTCGAGGCAGGCCCCGCGATCGGTGCCAAGGACTTTGATCCGGCCAAGAAATCGCCGGTGTCCGATATCAATATCTGGGAACGCGCCCGCGCCACATTGCGCGGTCAGGGCGTGCAGGCCCGCGCCGCGTTTTTCGCGCAGCGCGTGGCGCATTTCTTTGTCAACGACCGCAAGAACCCCTACACCACCCCCAAAGACGCGCCCTTCCTGTGGATACGTGGCCGCCAAACGGGTGGCCGTTTGCACAGTTTTGGCCGCGTGTTGCTGCGCTGGACGGATGACGATTTCCGCACCCAGACCCGCACCGGCAAGGGCAAGGACTGGCCGATTTCCTACGCGGATCTGGCCCCCTATTACACCGAGGTCGAGGAAACCCTTGGCCTTTATGGCCGCACCGAGGGGATCGAGACCTTTCCCGATGGCAGTTACGCGCATCAGGCGCAATATTCCCCCCCCGAGGAGGATTTCAAAGCCACGGTCGAGCGCAAATTCCCCGGTCGCCGTGTGACGACATGGCGCTATATCGCGCCTGAACGGATGCCAAAACAGCTGCAAACCGCGCTGGACAGCGGATTGTTGACAGTTGTCAACAATGCGGTGGTTGCGCGCGTCGTGACCGATCCCGCCACAGGTTTGGCCAGCGGTGTCGAATATATCGACGCCGCCACAAAGGCCCGCCAGCATGTCAGCGCCAAGGCGGTTGTCCTGTGCGCCTCGGCCATTGAAAGCGTGCGGCTGCTGCTGAATTCTTCCAATGCGCAGCATCCGAACGGGCTGGGCAACAGCTCGGGCACGCTGGGGCGGTATTTCATGGATCAACTGCCCTGCCTTGCGGTGGGCGAGGTTCCCGCCGCCACCGGCACGTTCAAGGATACGGCGGCGCCTGCGGATGAATTCTACAACCCCTCGGGCGGGATCTTTATTCCGCGCTTTGACCACAGCGCAAAGCCGCGCGGCGATTATTGCTTTCAGGGGTCGATTGGTCGCTATGGCACCGACGGCAAGCCCGCCCGCATGTCGTTCTTTGGCTTTGGCATGATGCAACCCAGCGCCGATAACCGCATCACGCTGGACCGGGCAAAGCGCGATGCATGGGGCATTCCCGTGGCGCATATTCGCTGCGTCATGGGCGATGAGGATCGCAAGAACCTGCGCGGCCAGATCGATGCGCTGCAAGAGACGGTCGAGGGTGCGGGCGGCGCGTTCGAATTCATCGGCTCGCCGCTGGGTCTGCAGGAATTCGGCAAGGGCGCCTACCCCGAGGCTGATCCCTTTAGCCGCATGGTGTTCCGCCAGTGGTTTGGCCGCACGATGATCATGGGCGCTGCGATCCATGAAACGGGCGGTGCGCGCATGGGCGACAGCGCTGCGGATTCGGTGCTGAATGCGCATAACCAGTCGTGGGATGTGCCCAATCTGTATGTCACCGACGCCTCGGCCTTTGTCAGCAGCGGTGTCACCGGCACGACGCTGACGCTGATGGCGCTGACCGTGCGGGCCTGTCGCCATCTGGCCGCCTCACTGCGCAGCTAAACCCTAACCCCGCCTTGCCGCGTCGATGGCCGCAACATCTATCTTTTGCATGGTCATCATCGCGGCAAAGGCGCGGGCGGCTTCCTCGCCGCCTGCCATCATCGCCTCGGTCAGGGTGCGGGGGGTGATCTGCCACGAGACGCCCCACCTGTCCTTGCACCAGCCGCATTCACTTTCCTGCCCGCCATTGCCGACAATGGCGTTCCAATACAGGTCGGTTTCGGCCTGATCCTCGGTCAGGATCTGGAACGAGAACGCCTCGTCCTGTTTGAACACCGGGCCGCCGTTCAGGCCCATGCAGGGCACGCCCATGACGGTGAAATTCACCACCAGCACCTCGCCCTTTTTGCCGGATGGATTGTCGCCCGGCGCGCGCTGGACGCTGTCCACCGTGGTGTCCGGAAAGACAGAGGCATAGAAATTGGCCGCCGCTTCGGCATCCTTGTCGAACCAGAGGCAGATGGTGTTTTTGGCGATAGACATGTTCTTCCTCGCGCTAAACTGCAAAATGGGCCGGATATAGCGCCATTATAGCAGATTTTCACCCGTCAGGATATGGCCCGCACTCGGCGCAGCTTTGGCCCATCCGGCGGCGGCAGCCCCGCATGAAAGCGCAGCTCTGGCAGGCGCGCTTGCAGACGTGCGGCCGATTGGTTCAGGGCGGCGCTGACCTGCTGTGTGGCACCGCGCATATCGCCCGTGTCCAGCCAGATCTCTAGCAGGTGGCTGCCGGTCTGGCGGGCGCGGTAATCGCGCACTTGGACCTGCGCGGTTGCGACAGCCTGCCGGATCACATCGGATGGCACCATGCGCCGCCCCCCCTGCCCTTCCCAGAACAGCATGTCATCGCAGCGCCCCTCGATCCGTGCGATCCGTGTGGTGGCGCAGCCACAGGCGCAAGGCGCGGGATCGGGCACCAGCACATCATCCAGGGCATAGCGCAGGATCGGCAGGCTTTCGCGCGTGAAATCGGTGATGATGGGGGAAAAGGCCCCGGTTGCGGCGTCCAGCACTTTGCGATCGAAATGCACGAAGCGTTCGTTCAAGTGCAGGCTGCCATGCGGGCAGGTATAGGCCAGCACCCCTTCGGTGCATTGATAGACCTGATCGGGGGCGCGCCTGAATGCGGTGGTGATCAGGGCGGCATCCTCGGGGGACAGCACCTCGGCGACGGATATGATGCGCTGGGGCGCGATGTTCAAATCGCCTCTGATCTGCGCCAGCGCAAGGTGGCGCAGCACCTGCGCGGGGGCGATCAGCACGGTGGGATGGGTCTGGGCAAGGCGCGGTAAGTGATCGGTAACCCCCGCCAGCAGATCGAAAAATGCGAACCGCACCAAGGGGTTGTTCAGGCTTTCATAAAGCGCGTTATTCGCGCGCAGAAAGAAGGCGATGCGCTGGCGCGCCAGCAGTGGACGCGGCCAGAACCGCCCGCACATGACAGCGGCCCATAGGCGGCGCTCATATGGGCTGGTCAGGAACAGCCCGCGCTGCCCCGAAGTGCCGGTCGACAGGCCCACCGCCACATCGCCGATCAGGGGCGAGAAGTCGCGGCTTTCCTCGGCGCGGCGGGCGGTCTCGAGTGCCTGATCAAGGCTGATGCCGCGCGTGTTGATCGTGCAGAAATCCGCCATCAACGCGGGCTTGCTCATCAGCGGCCATTCATCCATCGGGCGGTCGGCGAAGGGGGCATAGAACGGCGCGCGCGGCATGATATCGCGCCGCAGCCGCGCGAGCCCGCGCGCCTGATGCGCCTCAACCGCGGCGCGCGTGCGGAACCCCCTGCCCCAGCGGATCGCGGCAAAGGCGGCGGCGGGCGTCATCCAAAGGCCTCGGTGCAATGCGACGGCCACATCCGCACATCGGGTCGCGCGGCCATGATGGTACGCAACGCATTGAACGTGTGCATATATTCATCCGCATCGCCCAGTTGCGCCAACACCAGCCACGGCGGAGGCATGTTGTCGCGCAGGGCGGCGCGGCTCCACGCCGCATCGGCGATCAGGAAGTCGCGGCTGGCGGGGATGAACACACCGAATTGCCCATCGCCATGTCCCGGCAGCGGCACCGCCAGCAGGCTGCCATCGCCCATAATATCGTAAAACGGCCCCGCAAGCGCGCCAAACCCCGCCGGGGTCGGCACGGTTGCGCTATCCTCGATAAACCGGGGCGAGAGTTTCAGCAGGCGGCGGCGCAGCAGCTCGGGGCAGCCACGGCGCAAAGTGGCAATCGGCCCGCCTTTGGCCATCGCCACCCATGCCGCGCGCGAGGTCAGCACCGGCGCCATCACGGGCAAATCGAACAGACCCGCGACGTGGTCGGCATGCAGATGCGACAGGATCACCAGCGCGGGCGGCACATCGATCTGGCTGCACAGCTCCTCGGTCACGGGCAGCACGGCGGGGGTGGTGGCGCGATACAGCATTTCCGGAAAACACCGCGTCGATTGCCAGAACGCAACGCCATATCCGGTGTCGAACAGGATATCCCCTTGATCCGGATGGCGGATCAGCGCGGCCCCAGCGGGGAATTCCATTGGCATCAGCCCCGCATCACGGCGGCTGGCCAAGGCGGGCGCGCGGCAAAAGCCAACGCGCATAGGCACCAGATCAAGCGACATAATCGCGCATCCCCTCAGTCAGTTCCACGCGCGGCACATAGCCAAGAGCGGCCCGTGCGGCGCTGATATCCAGCGTTAAACTTTTACCCAGCGAGGCCACCGCCTGCCGCGTCAGGATCGGCTCGACCTGCGGCAAAAACAGGTGGTGAAACCCCTCGAGCACCCCCGCAACCCCCATCGCGACGCCATAAGGCAGCGCGATCCGGCGCGGGTTTAGCCCCATCAAACGCGCCGCAACATCAACAAGTTCCGTGAAAGTATAGGCGACACCCGACGTCACGTTGAACACGCGGCCACCGATACCATCCGCGCGGCCCGCCAGAATTTGCGCCCGCGCCGCGTCGCTGACATGGGTCAGGTCGATCTGTGCCTGCCCGCCGTCGATCATCGGCACCCTGCCCCGCCGCATGGCCGCCAGCAGGCGCGGCAGCAGTGACCGGTCGCCGCGTCCGTAAATCCCGCGCGGGCGCAGCGCGACGCAGGGCATGGCGGCGCTATTTGCGGCCAGCACCTGCGCCTCGGCCTCGGCCTTGGACGCCGCATAGAGGCTGGCGAAAATGGCGGGCAGCGGCGCGTCCTCGGCCAGATCAAAGCGGTCGGTGCCATCGGCATAGATGCTGGGGGACGAGGTGAAAACGAACCGCCCCACCCCTGCCGCGCGCGCGGCGTGCAAAAGTTGGGTCGTCGCGGTGACATTGGTGGCGCGAAAGGCGGCCTCGGTGCCCCAGGCGGATGACAGCGCGGCGCAATGATGCACCACGTCGATGCCCTGCAGCGGGGGCGGCCCCTGGGTCAGATCGCCCACGATGAACTGCGCGCCCGCCGCCGCCAGCCCTGCACCGAACTGCGCATTGCGCCCCAGCGCCACGACCTGATCGCCCTCGGCCAGCAATTGCAGCGCAATCTCATGCCCAAGGCAGCCCGTCGCGCCGGTGACCAGAACCCGCGCCATCAGTAACGCACCACCATGCCGCCAATCGACAGACCCGCCGATGTGCCGATCAGCAGCGCCAGATCGCCGCGCTGTAGCCTTCCTGCCGCAACCGCATGATGCAGCGCATTCGGGATCGAGCTGGCGATCTGGTTGCCGCATTCAGTATAGGTGCGCACGACCTTTTCCGCAGGCAGGCCAAGGCGCGCGAGGCCATGATCCAGTGCGCCGCCGCTGGCCTGATGCGGAATAATGCAGGCGATATCAGACATTTCAACACCGGCGCTGTCCAGCAGCCGTGCCGTGAACCGTGGCAGGCGGCGCGCGGCATGGCGCCAGGCCTGCGGGCCGTCCATCTGGAAATAAAGGGCGCTGGCCTGTGCCGCGGGGGGCAGGCTGGCATATCCGGTGCCGCCGCCCGCAAGGACGCAGGCCCCCCTGCCCTCTCCGTAAGTCTCCATGCGGCTGGCCAAAATGCCCGCCTCGCCTATGCCCAGCACGACCGCCGCCGCGCCATCGCCAAAGATGCAGGCGGTGTCGGGCACATTCCAATCAAGGCCGACCGAGGCGATATCCGATGCAAAGACCAGCACATGCCGCGCGCGCCCCATTGCGATATACATCGCCGCCACATCCATCGCCTGCACGAACCCCAAACAGGTCGCATTCACATCAAAGGCCGCGATGCCCGAACGGCCCAGTCCAAGGCGATCCTGCACCAGCACGGCGGTCGAGGGGATGGCCTGCTCCATCACGCCGCAGCCGCCGATGATCAGATCGAGGTCGCTGGCCTCACGCCCTGCGGCTTGCAGCGCATCCCGCGCCGCTGCGGCGGCCATTTCGGATGTGCTTTCGCCCGCCCCCGCCACATGGCGGCTGGTCAGGCCGAATCGTGCGGCGACCGTGCCCTCGGGCCAGTTCAGACGCTGGTCGATCTGCGCCGAAGTCACTTTGTTTTGCGGCAGATAGCGCCCTGTTCCCAAAATGCGAAAGCCGTTTAGCCCCGCCCCGGTGGTCGTCATATCCAACATGCAGCACCTTTATGAACACTGTTCGCAAACACTTGACCAAAGCCGCGATCTTCGTCAAGAGTAAATAAACACCGTTCAATAGGAGCGCATATGCCACGCCCCCGCCGCCAATCCCGCGAAGCGCTGCAAGCCACGATCCTTGCCGCCGCGCGTCACATTCTGGCGCAAGACGGGATTGCTGGCCTGTCGGCCCGCGCGATCGCCCGCGATATCGGCTATACGCCCGCCTCGATCTATACCGTGTTCGATTCCATGTCGGATCTGCTGATCGAGGTGAACCGCGACACGATTGCGCAACTGGCAAAGATGCTGGCACATCACGGCACCGCCGAGGCGCCCGAGGCTGGCCTGCGCGCCATGCTGCTGGGATACATCGCTTTTATGCGTGAAAACCGGGCGTTGTGGTACGCGTTTTTTGGCGGCCTGCGCGAGCGCGAGGAATTTCCGCCGTGGTTCACCGACAGTATCAGCAGTCTGATGGAAAGCATCGCGGCGATGCTGCGCGCCTATGCGCCGGCGTTGGATGACGCCACCGCGCTGCGGCATGCGGAACAGATCTATGCCGCGATCCATGGTGCGATTGCGCTGGATATCGACCGGCGGCTGGATCTGGTCACACGCCAAAGCGCCGAGGATCTGGCGCTGGCGGCGCTGGATGCGATGCTGGCGCGGCTTGGCGCGTGATGCGTCAGACCTTTATTCTGGGGTCCGCCCGCTGCGGCTCAACACTGGTGTCGCGGATGCTGGCGCTGCATCCGCAGGTCCTCAGCCTGTCCGAGGTTTTTGCCACCGCTGGCCCGGCCGCTTTCCCGCACGGCCAGATCAGCGGCGCGCGGTTCTGGCGCGGGCTATCCACGCCGACGCGCGTTGGCAGCATGGTCGGCAATCCGCGCGTGGCACCGCAGGAATTCCTGTACCAAGGCGGCGCCTATGATCCCTATAACTGCCCGCCGCTGCTGCAAATCACATTGCCGCAGCTGACGGATGATCCCGATGCGCTGTTTCAGCGCCTTGGCCGCGATGTGCCGCGCTATTCGCGTGCCGATATTGGCACGCATTACACGCGGCTGTTTGGCGATCTGGCGCGCGGCTTTGATCGCACGGCTTGGGTTGAACGCTCTGGCGGGTCGTTGCTGGCGGCGGGCACCTTGCGCGCGATGTTCCCGCAGGTCCGCTTTGTGCTGCTGGCGCGCGATGGCGTCGATACGGTGCTGTCGATGGCGGATTATCCGGCGACGCGCTTGGCGGTTTTCATGTGGCGGTGGCTGCAGCATCTTGGCCTCGATCTGATGCATCCCAGCGGTCATTACGGACGCGGACGGATTTGGCCGCTGGTGCAGGCGATGGGTGGGGCTTTCCCGTTGCAGCGCATTTTGGATACGCCGCCAGATCCGGTTGATGTCGCGGCGTTCTGGTCGCAAATGATGGTGCGCGGCACAAGCGCCGTGCAAGATCTGCCGCAGGACCGGGTCATGGTCCTGAGATATGAGGCGCTGCTGGATGCGCCGGACGGCCCGCTTGCGCAGCTTGGCACGTTCATCGCAGGCGGTGCGCCCGCAGGCTGGCGCGCAGAGGCCGCGCATCTGATACGGCGCGGCGGATCAAAGCGGGACGCGCTGGCGCCCGAGACCCTTGCAAAAATCAAAGCCGCCTGCGCGGATGGCGAGGCGGCTTTGGCAAATTTCAGGCAAAGTTGACAGCTGTCAACTTTTCATCGCGGCCTGCCATTTCTTGTGCAGCAGGGGCAATTCATCCGCGAGCCATTCGGCGAAATCGCCCTGCGGCATGGTCAGGACAAGGCTGCGACCGGGGCGGGTCAGCGTGGCGAGTTTGCGGCCCTCGGCACTGATGATCGGCGGTTCTTCAGCGTTCTTTTTCTCTTTCTGCGGCACCAGATTCAGGGCACGGCTGGTCAGATAGGACAGCACGGCCTCGAACCGTTCTTCGGAGACATCGGTTTGGCAGAACAGCAGCGGTTCCTCCTCGGGCATGCCCGCGGCGATGGCCTTTTCATAGAGGTCCGCCACATAGAGCCAGCGGTCGCGGCCGATGCTTGTGGCGGGGCCGATGACGCGGATCACTTCGTTCGGAATGCGCTCGGCCACTGAAAGCATCCGCGAAATCAGCGTCTTATCAATAGACAGCGCATCGCAGATCAGCTTGCGGGAAAAGCCGGCCTGTTGCATCTGCAGCGCGAAATTCGCCTTTTCGATAAAGGACAACTCGCGCCGCGCGGTGTTTTCCTGACCCTGGGCCATGATCAAACCGCTGTCGTCCAGCTCGCGCACCAGCGCCTTGACCGGCAGGCCAAGATCGCGCATCGCCAGCACGCGGCGGCGGCCGTAGACGATCTGATAGCGGCCGGGACGGTCGGGATGCGGGCGCACCAGAATGGGCACCTGTTGGCCGTATTCGCGCAAGGATTCCAGCAGCGCGGCGTCATCGGCATTGCTGAAGCCCAGCCGATCCTGAAAGCCGCCCGCGTCAATTTCGAATGGGTCGATGTCCAGCATGGCGCGGGATTTCAGATCGGCGATGGATCGCGAGACCGCACCAATCGCACCCGCGCTGGAACGGGGGCGGGCGATCTCGGGGGCCGCGGCGGGGGGTTCTGCCTTGGGGGTCATCAGACCTTCGAGGATGTTTTTACGTGCCATCAGCGCGGCTCCTTGCGGCCCCATGCGGCCTGAATAAGGTCTTCGATCTCGCCATTGACGGCGTTCAGACTTTCCATCGCGCGTTCATAGGTGGCGCGGGTGAATTCGCTTTTCTCGACCTCGTATAGGGTCTGTTTCGTCAGGCCCGCGTCTGAAATTGCGGTGGATTTCAACGCGGTATGGTTCAAAACGTGATCGCCAAACAGGCTGCGCATAAAGCCGACCATCTGGTTTTGTGGCCCGTCGCCGGGCTCGTATCGCGTCACCAGATAGCGTAGCCAGTCGTAATTCATATTGCCGCCCGCATCCGCGACCACGCCCAAAAGGTTGGATGTCATCAGCAGGAATTGGCACATGCTCATCAGATCAAGCATTTGCGGATGAACCGTGACCAGCACGGCCGTTGCGCTGGACAGCGCGGCCATGGTTAGAAAGCCAAGCTGCGGCGGGCAGTCGATGATGACCAGATCGTAATCGGCCTCGACGGTGGCAATCGCCTCGGCAATGCGAGTGAAGAACAGGTTCTCGGTGTTGTTTTCCGACAGGGCGCGGGGGGTGTCGTGTTCGAACTCCATCAGTTCGAGGTTGCCCGGCACGATGTCGAGATTGGTGAAATAGCTGGGCCGGATCAGCGCGCGCAGCGGCACGGGATTATCATAGCGGATGGCGTCATATAATGTGCCGCCGTCTTGCAGATCGAATTCGGGCTGAAAGCCGTGCAGCGCAGAGAAAGACGCCTGCGGGTCAAGGTCGATGCCAAGGACGCGATAGCCGTCCAGCGCGCATTTCTGCGCCAGATGCGCGGCGGTCGTGGTCTTGCCCGAGCCGCCTTTGAAATTGATGACGGTGATGACCTGCAAATGGTCGCGGCTGCCATCCGCATGGCTGCGCCGGCCGGGCAAGTAAGAGCCGGGCGTCTTGGCCCCAGCCTCGAGGAATTCGCGCAAGGCCATGATATCGGCCGAGGAATACATGCGGCGGCCATTCGCCGTCGTCTCGGGCTGCGGGCCGCGACCGTCCAGCGACAGGCGGCGCAAGTAAGCATCCTTGACGCCCAAAAGCTGCGCCACTTCGCCCGATGAAAAGCTGCGCAGGTGTTTTGACGCGTTGGGGGGAAAAAGCTGGGCGCGATGTTCCATCAGGCGCTGCGACAGCAAGGCGGCATGGGCGCCGACAAGCTGGTCAATGCGCGCACGCATAGGGGTTTGATCTGTCACGACTGCTGCCTCGTTACTTACGCCTTTTGGCGATCATTGCTTATTTTAGCGTAAGTATTGAGGAAGCCTGCCGTTCAGGCAAGCAAAATCACGACCAATAGGCGGCGATACTGGCATTTGCGGGCAGTTTGCCATGCGGGGCGCGTAGGTTTTCGCGCAGCTGTTGCGCGATGGATTTTTCGCCGCCAAAGAAGATTTCGGCCTCTGGGTTCGTATCTAAGGCGGCCTTTGCAGCACGCGCAAAGGCTGTGGCAAGCGCGGGGCCGTTGCCGCGGATCAGCCATGTCAGCGCGACACCTGCGGGCGCGGCGATGGGCTGGATTTCGGCTTTGTACGCAACCTCGATCATCGCCTGACCGGTGGCATGGGCGGGCGCGGCTTCGAGCATACGGGCGATGGCGGGCAGGGCGGTTTCATCGCCGCCAAGGATCAGATGCGCGTTGTCAGATAGCCCGCCGCCGCCCGGCCCAGTGATGCCGATCCTTGTGCCGGCGCGCGCGGTTTTCGCCCATAGGCAGGTCGGGCCGTTGCCATGCAGATAGATATCGACGTCGATCCAGCCCGCAGCATCGTCAATCGCGCGCATCGTATAGACCGGCATATGCAGATGATCGCCGCCCGGCCAGATCGTGCGGCCATTCGCGCCAAGGCTGGGCCAGCGCGGATCTGCGGCGACTTTGGGTTGCAGCAGGCGGATATGCAGACCGCCTTGGGTCAGATAGGCGATATCTTTGGCGGCAAGGCGGATACGTTGAAAACGCGGGGTTATGCGCTGGCTGTCCATTACGGTGGCAAAGCGAAAGGTGGGCGGCAATGCGCCCGCCTGCGGCACATTTTGCAGCCAGCGCAGATCAGCGGCCAGCCCTTCGCGCACGTTATCCAGCATATAGGCCAGCATATCGCGCAGGTTCTGCGCGCTGGCGGGGGAGGGGGCCTCGATCCGGACGCGGGCGGTGCCATCCGACCATTGCAGATGCAGGCCGCCTGCATGCACATCGCTGCGGATCTGGCGGTCGGGCAGCACCTGAACGGCACAGAATTCGGACAGCGCGCCGGCAAAGCTTTGCAGCTCGCGCCAGGTGACGGGGCCAAGGCGGCCCAAAGCGGTGATCATAGGTGCGTTCATCATCATTCAGACCGGCAGGGCAAAGGCCGTGCCGCTTTGCTGGCTGACCTGCATCGGCAGGCCGTAAATAGCATGCAGCGCGTCCGGCGTCATCAGATCGGCGGTGGGCGCATCCAGCACCAGCTTGCCGCCCGCCAGGGCTATGACATGATCGCAATAGCGCGCGACCATATTCACATCGTGCAGGACGATAATAACGGACATGCCGGTCTCGCGGCTCATGCGTTGCAAAAGGCCAAGGACCTCGACCTGATGCGCGATATCGAGGGCCGAGATCGGCTCGTCCAGCAGCAGGGTCTCGGCCCCTTGCGCCAGCATCATGGCAATCCATGCGCGCTGACGCTCGCCGCCCGACATCGTGTCGATCAGCTGGCCGCGCAGATGCGTCAGGCCGCAGCGGGTGATGGCATCCGCGACCGCCGCGTGATCTTCGGGGCGGAACCGCCCCAGCGCGCCGCGCCACGGATAGCGGCCAAGGGCGACCAGTTCCTCGAGTTGCATCCCGTCGGCGGGGGGCGTGACCTGCGGCAGATAGGCCAGCTCGCGCGCAAGCTGGCGGGGCGGGATACTGGCCAGCGGGCGGTCGCGATAGGTGATCGTGCCGCCGCTGGGGGTCGTCTGTCCGGCGATCAGCTTCAGCAGCGTCGATTTGCTCGAGCCGTTCCGGCCGATCAGCGCGGTGACGCGGGCGGGCTGGATTGCGACATTCAGCCCGTCGATCAGGCGGCGGTTTGGCACATCATAAGTCAGGTTCTGAACGGAAAACAGGCGCATGATCAGGCCTTTCGCAGCAGGAGGATGAACAGCCACGGCGCGCCGATCAGCGTCGCGAACAGGCCCAGCGGCAGGTCATAGGGATAGGTGACGGTGCGCGCACCAAAGGCGGCAATGGCCATCAGCAGCGCGCCCAGCAGCCAACTACCGATCACAAACGGCAGTGGTCGCACAAGGCCAAGGCTGCGCGCCAGATGCGGCGCCATCAGCCCGACAAAGCTGACCGGCCCGACCCAGATCGTCGCGGCGCCGGTGGCAAGACCCGCCGCTGCAATAAGGCCAAGGCGCAGGGGCAACAGCGGCAGGCCGAGGGCGCGCGAGACCTCGGCCCCCAGCGGCAGGATATCCAACCAGCGCTGCGCGGCGATCAGCAGCGCCAGCAGCAGGGCAGCGAGCATCGCCAGCGCGGTGGCCCCCACCGGCGTCACGTGCGTGGCGCTGCCCGCGAGCCAGCCCAGGATCGCCCAGGCCCGCCTGTCGTCCGAGGCCATGATCGCCGCCAGCACCGCCGAGGCAAAGGCTCCGATCGCAAGGCCCGCCAGCAGCAGCCGCGCCGGGGCCATATCGGCGCGTAGCGCAAAGGCGGTCAGCGCCGCCAGCGTCAGCGCCGCGCCCAGCGTGGTGCCGATGGCCAGATGCAGGGGCGTCGGCCCCGCGATCAGGAAGACCGCTGCCGCATAGCCCAGCGATGCGCCGCCGGTGACGCCCAGCACTTCGGGGGCGGCCATCGGGTTCGCGGTCATCCGCTGCAAGATCGCGCCCGCGCCCGCCAAAAGCGCGCCTGCGCTGGCGGCGGCCAGCAGGGTTGTGGCGCGGATCGGCAGGAAGTTGGGCCATAGGGCGATGGGCGGGATGCCCCAGCCATCTTGGCTTTGACCCAGCATCAACCCGCATAGGCCAAGGATGGCGGACAGGATTGCCAGCGCGATCAGCAGTTTACGCGGATTGGCGGCGCGGGGGGCGCTCGCGCGTGCATCCTCGGCCTGCTGGGGGACGCTGGCGCGCATCCGGGGCAGCAGCCACAGCAGCAGCGGCCCGCCAATGAGGCCGGTCAGCGCGCCGGTCGGCAAGCTGGGCAGGCCGAGCGCCGCCGCATTCAGCAGCAGCGCATCCGCCAGCGCCAACAGCACCGCGCCTGCAACCGGGGCCAGCATGAGGCGTTGGCGCAGGGTGCGCGCGCCAAGGGCGCGGGCGGCAGCGGGGGCGGCAAGGCCGATGAACCCGACAAGGCCGACCTCGGCCGCGACAATGGCCGCCAGCATCACGGCCAGCAGCATCGTGCCAAAGCGCAAGGGCGTCTGCCCAAGGCCGAGGGATTTGGCCTGCGCCTCGCCCAGTGACAGCAGCATCAGCGGGCGCGCCAGCAGCAGGGCAGCGGCAAGGGCGGGCAGGAAAATCGCCAGCAGGCGGGCAGAGACCCACCAGTCGTTTTGCGTCAGCGCGCCGCCGTTCCAGATCACCAGCGTCAGCAGATAATGCCCTTGGGCCAGCGTGATAGCGGTCCCGATGGCGGCGGCGAGCATCCCGACCAGCATTCCGGCGATGGTGATGGTCACCGGCGCAAAGCCGCGCCGCGCGCCCAGCATCATGACCAGCGCGGTGGTGACGCCCGCACCCGCCAGCGCGATGGGCAGACTACCCCCCGCCAAAAGGCCGGGGGCAAAGACGCTGGCCGCGATGATCGCCAGTTGCGCACCGGCGGATGTGCCCAAGGTGGTCGGATCGGCCAGCGGGTTGCGCAGCACCGCCTGCATCAGCCCGCCCGCAAGGCCCAGCATCGCACCGATCAGCAGTGCGACCGCCATGCGGGGCATCAGGCCAAAGGCCAGCAGGATCTGGTCAATATTCATATCGCCTGCGCGCCATGGCAGCATCGGCCACTGCGGCAGGGGCAGGGCGGCGGCAAAGACAGCGGCCCACAGCGCCAGCACCAGCGCAACGGCGGCATAAAGCGGACGCAGGCTCATAGCTGCGCCTCGAGTGCGGCGGTCAGGCGATCGGCAAAGAACAGGCCCGATGGCAGCCCGCCAAAGCCGTTCATATCCGGCAGATGGCTGACACGGCCGGCTTGCACCGCGGGCAGCGCGTTCCACAGCGCGGAGGCACCAAGGCCGCGCGTCACCTGCGGCGGGATATCCCCGACGGTGATGATCCGCGCCTGTGTAAACCGCGCAAGGCTGGCGATGGGCACTGGCGCGGCAAAGGAAAACTGCGTGCCCTCGGCCCAGGCGTTCCTGAGGCCCAGACGCGTTAGGATGCCGCCGAACAGGCTGTCATCGCCGAACACCCGCACATGACGGGAATCGCCGATCTCGACCAGCAGGCAAGGCGTGCCGTGATTTGCGCTGAGGCGTTGTGCAAGGCTGTCTAGCGTTTCATTCGCCTGCGCGAGCGCCACTGTGCCGTCGATGCCGATGCGCGCCGCCAGCGATGTGACCAGCGCCAGCAGGCGGGGCAGGGGGGGATCGCCTGCGGTGAACAGCGTTTGCGCATAGACCGGCGCGATGCGCGACAGTTGCGGCTCGATAAAGGTGTAATAGTTCGAGGACAGGATCAGATCGGGATCGGCCAGCGTCACTGCCTCGAGGTTCGGCGCGCCGCGCAGGCCAAGATCGATGGTCGATGCAGGGGGCGGCGCAGGTGTGCTGGTGCGAAAGGCCAGCAATTCGGCCATCGCGACGGGGGCATGGCCGAGCATGATCGCGGTTTCCGCCATCGCCCAGTCAATCGCCGCCACCCGCAGGGGCGACCCCGCGCGCGCGGGTCGCAGATGGCATGTCGCCATGGCCGAAGCCATGGCGAGCAGGAAGGCACGTCGACGCACTCGGCATTCTACCATTTATAGGTCAGGCTCGCCTGTAGGTTGCGACCATCACCATAATAGGACGAGGAATATCCGACAGCGGAAATATAAGCCTCGTCCGTGACATTCGAGACATTGACCCGCCCGACCAGACCATTGGCCCATTCATAGCTGGCGCCCAGATCCAGCAGAGTCACCGCATCCAGCGTCGCGGTATTGCTGTCGTTGGTGTAACGCTCGCCGATGAACCGCAGGCCGCCGGACAGGGTCAGACCTTGCAGCGTGCCCGCGCCGAATGCATGCGACAGGAACAGGCTGGCGGCATGATCGGGGGTGTTGGCCAGTTCGTTGCCGACATTGTCACCCGCCAGAATCTCGGTCTGGGTATAGGTATAGGCGCCTTTGAGGGCCCAGTTTTCGGTCAGCTCGACCACGGCTTCCAGCTCTAGCCCCTGCACCTGCGCCTCGCCGATCTGGCGCACGCCCGAGACGGGGGTGCCGCCGATGTCCTCGGTCACAGTATAGTTGCGGTCGGTTTCGCGCAGGTCAAACAGCGCGGCGGTGAACAGACCGTCGAAATCAAGCGGTTCGTATTTCAGGCCCAGTTCAAACTGGCGACCATGGGTCGGCTCGAGGGGGTTGTTCTCGATATCGACGCCCGGCTGCGGCAGATAAGAGGTGGTGTAAGAGCCGTAAGCTGCCAGCCCATTGTCCCAGACATAGCCAAATCCGAGGTGGCCAGTGGTCACGCTGTCTTTGCGGGCGAAATCGGTGGTGCCATAGGTGTTGACGTTCTGGCCCGATTGATCCGTCCATTCATGGCGCAGACCCAGGCTTGCGCGCCAGTTGCCTAGGCTGACCTCGTCCAGCGCATAAAGGCCGGTTTGCGTCGCATCGACGGTTTTATCCGCCGCATAGGTCAACGCGCCGAGGCTGATGCCGCCATAGGTCGGGGCAAGGAAGTCAATCGGCGCAATGTCATAGAAATCGGTCGAGGCGACTTCTTCCAACTTTTGCGCGTCGATGCCAAAGGTCAGGCGATGCGTGGCGGCGCCGGTGTCAACCGCGCCCGACAGACGAATATCGGCGGCAATGGCGCTGAATTCTTCGTCTTGCACAATCACGCCGCGATTGGCGAGGCTGCCCGAGGATGCGCCCAGATAGACGTTTTCATAGGTCCAATCGTGGTTGGTGTGCCGGAACGTGCCGTTCAGACGCCAGCCATTGCCGAAATCATGCGTCGCGCCGAATGACAGCGTCGACATCACGCGGTCGCTGGTGTTGATGCTGTCATCGGCGAAATAAAACTCGCGCAGATCGCGCGCGTCATAATTGCCGACAAAGCCGTTGGGGATGCCGGTGGGCGACATCGGTGCATCGTTATGAACCGAGGCCATAAACTCGATCTCGGTCTGGTCGGTCAGGGCATAGCTGGCCGATAGCGCAAGATAGGTGCGCTCATTATCAATTTCGCTGACATCGGTGCGGCTATTGCTGAGGCGGGTGGTGACGCGATAGGCGAAACGGTCGTCCAACACGATATTGGCGTCGGCATAGGTGGCCCATGAGCCGTTGGTATCGCCGCTGACGCCGACCTCGCCGAAATCGCCATAGGCCTGCGCGCGGCGTTGGATCAGGTTCACAAGGCCCGCAGGCGTGCCCGCGCCATAGAGGACCGAGGCCGGTCCGCGCAGCACTTCGACCCGTTCGACGCCGTAAAGGTCGAAATTCGGTGCGCTGGTCGGGAACTGGGTCGAACGCATCAGGCGCAGACCGTCAAGAAATTTGTCGTTCTCTAGGTTAAAGCCGCGCAGGAACAGGCTGTCAAAGCGCGGATCGCCGCCATAGTTTTCCGTGATGATACCGGCGGAATAGTTCAGCGATTCCGCCAGGTTCTGCGCGCCTTGGCTTTCCAGTTGCGCGCGCGGGATGACCGAAACCGATCCCTGCACCTCGACCAGCGGCGTGCCGGTTTTGGTGCTGGCGGAGGTGCGCGCGACGGTGCCATCCAGTGGCGCGGTCGGGTTATCGGTGCCCTCGACGCTGATGACGCCAAGGAAGGTCGGGCGATCTTGCGCAAGGGCCGCGCCTGCGGCCAGCAGCGTGCCAAGGCTGACGCCAAGCAGTAGGTTTGTGTGGATTTTACGCATGATCTTACCCCGCCAAATTTCCGAGTATTTGACTTGGCTATTCAGAAAAGTCTTGAATGGGACTGTCGTGATTTGATCAGCTCTGTTGGAAAAGCAGCCGCCGCCATGCCGAAGGCGGTTGGCCATAGGCCTTGCTGAAGGCGCGCGACAGATGCGCCTGATCGGCAAAGCCTGCCGCATGGGCGACATCGGCCAGCGAGATATCGGGCGAGGTGATCATATCGCGCGCAGCCTCGAGGCGCAGACGGGCCTGCCAGCGCAGGGGCGTCTCGCCGCGGTAGCGCCGAAAGCAATGGGCGAACCAGCTTTCTGAAATGCCAGCAATATCCGCCATTTCGGCGACGGTGATATGGCGGTTCAGATGTTGGCGCAGGTGGCGTTCGACCGCGTTGAACTGATGCGCGGTCAGTCCGCCGCTGCTGGCAGGCTCTTGCGCCTTGGCGGTAAAGATCTGGCCCAAGGTCGCGGCCAACAACCCGTCCAGCATCATATCGCCATGGCGGGGGCTGCGCACCTCATCCGCCGCAAGCTGGGCGAGGGTCAGCAGCGCGCTATTGCTGTGTAACATGCGCGGCTGGGTCAGATCGGCATGGACGCCCGCATCGGCAAGACGGCGGTGCAGGTTGTTTGCGTCCAGGTGGAAATCGAGATGGGTGAAATCCTGACCCACCTCCATCCGGCTCCATAATGGCACGCCGGCGGGGATGTAAAAGCCCTGCAGGCCGCGCTGTTCTTGTCCGTTCTGGGCGGTGCGGATGGCGGTCGTGGGGGGTGTTTGATCCAGATAGATCACGATGCGCGGATCGGGCGAGACATAGAAACCGCCGCCGCCGACCTCGCCGCGCACACGCCACACATCGGCGATCCCGCCCGCAAAGCGCCGATAAGACAGCGGTGCCAGCGTGCGCAAGGCGCGGGTGCGGGCATCCATGCGGGGGGTAAAGTCTGTTCTGCGATCCATGGCGGGCCTCTTTGCCGGAAAACAGCCTTACGTTAACCTTACTATAATTGTCAAGATTTGGAAAGCGGTTTTACAAGGTGCTGGGCATCGCCTCGAGGTAGCTGGCCCAGGTGGGGCAGGGCGGGGCGTGCAAGATGGCAAGGCAGGTGTGGTGCGCATCATAAAGTTCCAGCGCGGCATCCGCGCCGTGGCGCGTGACCCAAAGGCTGGCGATATGCGCGGGATCAAGGGCAAAACGGCCGCTGGTGGTGTCGCACAGGATCATCGGGCCGAGGGTGCCGCAGCGCAGCGCATCGCCCAGCAGCGTCTGGGCCATGCCATCGACGGGCACGGTGACGGCGATCGACCGATTTTGGCGGCACAGATAGCGGATGAACGACGGCAGGATCTGCGGCTGCACCCGCCGCGCGCCCGCGCCGATCAGGGGCAGATAGGCGCATCTCGCCGCGCCGCCGTCATGCAAGATATCGTCGATCCGGTCGGCCATTGACAGTTGCGCCCATGTGGCGCGGCGCTGGCGCAGCTCGACCAGCGAAAAGACATTGTCGGGGCGCGGCCGCAGCGGCGCGGCTGTGGGCGTCGCGGCCAAATGCGGCAAGGTTTCGGCGCGGATCAGGTCGTCGCCCGCGATCTGGATACGGTGCTGAATGCGGCCATCACCCGCCGCAACCGATAGCGCGGCGGGGCCATCCGCGCCCGCAGGCGACAGCAGCACCGGCAGCGCGCGCCAACCCTGCACGCGGATCGCGGGGCGACGGGGGTTCAGGCGCAGCGGTGTTCCGGTGCGCTGCAAGGCGGCATAGCCGCCGCGCCCTTCGACCAGCGCGCCGTGGTTCGTGGTCAGTATCTGCGCCGTGTCAAAGCAGATGGCAAACAGCGCCAGCTCCTCGAGCCCCAGATCGACCGCCCGCCCGCCCGCGCGTTCCAGCGCGGCGCAGGTGGCGGGCAGGGCGGGCGGGCAATGGCAGGCGCGTAATGTCTCTGGCATTGTCAGCGCCTTAGTAGACGTCCCGCACATAGCGTTTTTCACGCTTGAGGCGGCTCACGTATTCTGTTGCCGCCTCGGGCGACAGGGCGCCGTGGGTCTCGATCACGCGGTGCAGGCTGGCATCGACGTCGCGGGCCATGCGGGTGGCATCGCCGCAGACATAGAAATGGCCCCCCTCTTGCAGCATCGCAAACAGCGCTTTGCCGTTTTCTTCCATCCGGGTCTGGACATAGACCTTTTGCGCCTGATCGCGCGAAAAGGCGAGGTCAAGGCGGGTCAGCAAGCCGCTTTCGCTCATGCGGCCGATCTCGTCCTCGTAGATGAAATCCGAGGCGCGGTGCTGGTCGCCAAAGAACAGCCAGTTCGCACCGGTTGCGCCGCGCGCTTGGCGTTCTTGCAAAAAGGCGCGGAACGGCGCGATGCCGGTGCCGGGGCCGACCATGATCATCGGGAGGCTATTGTCGGCAGGCACACGGAAATTCTTGTTCGGCGACATGAAAATCGGCGCTTGATCTGCAAGGCCCGCAAGGTAGGTCGAGCACACCCCGCCATGGGCGCGGCCCGCCCGCATCCAGCGCACGGCGGCGACGGTCAGATGCACCTCGCCGGGGTAGGCATTGGGGCTGGAACTGATGGAATAGGCGCGGTGTTGCAGCGGTTTCAGCCAGGTCAGCACCTCGGCACTGTCCAATTGGCCGGGGATCAGGTTCAGCAGATCCAGCGCGTCGCGGCCCCAGAGGAAGGCATCCAGCGCCTCTTTATCGCCATTGGCGATGATATGGCTAAGCTCGGCGTTCCCGGCGCGCTTTTCCACCTCGGCCACCAATTCGCGCGAGGGGGTGCGGATTTCCAGCCGGTGGGTCAGGCGGTCCACCAGCGCGGCATCATCCTGCACGGCAAGGCGGTTCAGCCAGCCCTGCACCAAAGGCGCGGCATTTATCGGCATGACGCCAAGCGCATCACCCGCCTCGTACTCCAACCCGCTATCTGGCAGGGCAAAGGCGAAGTGGCGGATTTCCTTGGCGGAATGCGCGCCCGACAGCAGGCGGTTCTCGATCAGGCGCGCGGGATAGGGGTTTTTGCGGGTATAGCCGGATTTTTGCGGCGCGGGTGCGGGTGCGGCTGGGGTCGCCGCGCCGCCGGTTGGGACGGTGGTGGAGAGCCAGTTGGCGGCGGCATCCTCGAAATCCACGTCGCAATCGACGCGGGTGCCCATGCGGCGCGCGCCGAGCTGTTCCAGCCGCATGTCGATCAGCTTGCCCGCTTGGCAGAAATGTTCATAGCCGGTGTCGCCAAGCGCCAAAATGCCATAGCTGAGGCGTTCCAGACGCGGCGCGCCTTCAGCCGAGAGCGCGTCCCAGAATTGATGGGCATTGTCGGGCATCTCGCCCTCGCCATAGGTCGAGATGACGATGACCACCTGATCCATCTGCGCAAGGCGCGCCATATCGACGGCATCAAGCTCGGCCACGCGGGGAGCAAAGCCGCGCGTGCGGGCCAGCGCGGCGGCGTCATTTGCGACGCCTTCGGCATTGCCGGTCTGGGTGCCATAGAGGATGTCGAGCGGTTTAAACGCAACTTCGGCGGGCGCCGTCGCGGCCGGCATCATCGCGGCGCGCGAATGCAGCCCGGCAAGGAAACCCGACAGCCATGCACGCTGATCGCCGGAAAAAGGCGCGTCGGTGGGAATATAGGGCAGATGCATGGGCTTACTCCGCAGCCGTTTGCGCAAGGGTGTCGGGCAGGCTGTTCTTGGCGAAAAGCGCGTCAAAGCTGGGAATCTCGCCCAAGGCGGCGCGGTTTTTCGCGTTTTGATGCATGACCCAGGCATAGGTACCGGGGCTGTCCATCGATAGGATGTTGCGCAAAGACAGGGCGCGTTTGAAATCCGCAAGGCGCTTGTGCGCAACAAGGCTAGCCAATTGCGCATCATCGTAATCGCCAATGGCGGCGCGCGCATGTTTCGCCAGCGCCATCATCAGGGCGAAATCCTCGGTCAGGATCAGGTTGCGCAGCGCCTTGTCGCGCAGCAGCGGGTTGCTTTCACGTTTATGCGCCAGCGCGCCCGCAGCGGTCATCACGGTATAGCTGTTCAGCAGGCGGAACATGGTTTCCGTATCGGTCTGGCCATATTCGGGCACCGCGCCGCGCAGGACGGGGCGAGACTGCCGCCATGCGCGCTTGACCTCGGCCACCTGATGGGCGGCAAGGGCGGTGGCGAGTTCCTCGACCAGATCCTTGCGGGGTTTGGTGGCAAGGATCTGGTCCGCGTCTTGATATTGCAGCAGCGCTTTGGGCATGACCCAGGCGAAATCACCGCGCACCTGCGCCCAATCGGACAGCAAGCGCTGCGCCCGCGCCGATCCCGTGGCAGCCGCGTGCCATTCCAGCAATTGGCGCACCGCATCACCGTGGATATCGCCATGGGGGGTGCCATCGTCCAGATGGCCCGTCAGCACGGAATCGCGGCTGACCGCGCCCGCGAGTTTACGCTCGGGGTCGTATTGATAGGCGAAACCGCCCGACATGCCGTTGCCAAAGCCCTTGGAAAAGCCGCCAAGATTCAGCACCGCGCCGTGCGTCATATATTCGGCGCAGAAATCGCCGACGCCTTCGACCACCGCCGTCGCACCCGAGTTGCGCACCGCGAAACGGTCGCCCGCCTGACCCTCGATAAAGCAGCGGCCGCCGGTCGCGCCGAACAGGGCAAAGTTGCCGACCAGCACGTTTTCACCATGCGCTTTGCCGCCGCCTTCGGGGGCGCGGATGATGATCTGGCCGCCGCAGGCGCTTTTGCCGACACCGTCATTGCAGGTGCCGGTGTGGTGCATCGTCATGCCGTCATTGCAAAACGCGCCAAAGCTTTGGCCCGCCGCGCCGGTGGTTTGGATGCGCAGGGCGTCGGCGTCCAGATAACGCCGTCCACGGTCATCCTTGAATGCGGGCAGATCCGCATTCTGGTGGTTCAGCATCCGCTCGATATCAATCGCCAACTGGCCACCGACGGATTTGTTGCGGTTGCCAAGGGGCAGATTCGGCCGCAAGACGATCTGACGATCACCGCGCTGGAAGGCGGCTTTCATCTGATCCAGCAGCAGGTCATCGACCGCGTAATCGCGTTCAAGATAGATCGGATCTTTGATGCGTTTTTCCGGCACGACCGTCAGCATGGCCCGCAGGTTCAGCTGCCCGACCGAGGCGGGGTGATCCAAAAGGTGCAAAAGGTCCGCCCGTCCGCGCGCCTCGGCCAGCGAGGAGAGGCCAAGGTTGGCAAGGATTTCGCGCACTTCATGTGCGATGTTCAGCAAATATTGCGCCAGCGCGCGCGGATCGCCGTCGAAGACCTCGGGGTTGGTGGTCAGGCCCGCAGGGCATTTCACGTTGCAGTTCTTGGCCATGACGCATTTCAGCATCATCAGCGCGGTGGTGCCAAATTCGAAACTGTCACCGCCCAGTAGCGCCGCCTTGACCACATCCGACCCCGTCTGCATCGCGCCCGAACAGCGCAGGCTTACCTTTTGCCGGATGGCATTGGCGCACAGGGCCTGATGCACCTCGGCAATGCCAATCTCGGCGGCGCGGCCAGTGTATTTCAGCGAGGTGACGGATGCGGCGCCGGTGCCGCCGGTGTTTCCCGCGACATTGATGACATCGGCCCCGGCCTTGGCGACGCCGACGGCGATGGTGCCGATGCCTTCGGATGACACCAGTTTCACCACCACGCGGACGCGGGCGGCTTTGGCGTCGTGGATGAGCTGGCCCAGATCCTCGATCGAATAGGTGTCGTGATGGGGCGGGGGGCTGATCAGCTCGACCCCCGGCGTGCCGCCCCGCGCGGCGGCGATCTCGACCGTGACCTTGGGCGCAGGCAATTGGCCGCCCTCGCCGGGTTTTGCGCCTTGGCCGATCTTAATCTCGATCTCTTGCAAGTTGGGATCGGCGAGGTAACCGGCCCAGACGCCAAAGCGACCGGAGGCGAATTGTTTGATCCGGCTGGCGCGGATGGTGCCATAGCGGCTGATATGCTCGCCGCCCTCGCCCGAGTTCGACATGCCGCCGACCATATTCGTGCCATGGGCCACCGCCTCATGCGCGCTGGCGACCAGCGCCCCATGCGACATCGCACCCGAGGCCAGGCGGGGCGTGATATCGGCGGCCGGTTCGACCTGATCCAGCGGGATCGCATCGGGCGCGCTACGCAGGCGCGACAGGTAATCCTGCGCCATGCCGGTGCAGGTGATATGCAGCATCCCGCCCGCGATGTGGTGGTCGGTGATATCGGCGGCAAACCGTTCCAGCAGGCTCTGCGCCAGCGCGTCCAGACGCCCGATCTGGGCGGCTTTCGGGCCGGTCAGATGCAGGGTGTAACGGCCATCGCCCAGTGCGGTGCAGGTCACGCCGCGAATGGTGAAATGGTTGTTGCCGGCGCGGTTGAACAGCATCATCTCGCGCTTGATATCGGCGGTTGTGGTCAGAAAGCTGATATCGGCGGGAAAGGCCAGCACGTCGCGCAGCGCGGCGGGGCGGCGGTGGCGTTCCTCGGCCATGGCGCGCGAAAAGGTGCGATAGCCGGGGGTGATCTGGAAATTGTTGATCGCGGCGGGGGTGATCTTGTCGAAACTGGTGTTCACATAGGCGGCGTCATCAATGCCGAATGCGTCATCCATCTGGCGCAGGGTCAAAAGGCGCAGCGGGTCAATCTCGGCATCGGGGGTCGCAAAGCTGATCGGCTCCTCGGTCAGGTCGACAAAGCCGCGCACGGCGGTCGCGCCATAGGAATGGCCCGCCCCCTCGGAGCGTTCCTTGAACAGGCCCAGCATGGGCACGTCATCCGCGCCCGCCACAGACAGCGCGCGTTCGTGCCAATCCGCGACCGATTGCGCGACCGTGGCAAAGCGCACGCCGCCGACCGCCGTTTTCATATTGGGCAGATAGCGGCGGAACACCGGATCGTTGGTGTCCAGAAAGTTCGGCTCGAAAAACTCGCCGCCCGAATAGCTTTCGACCGTGCAAAGCCCGACCTTGCCCATGGTTTTCATCAGGGCCTTTTCGGCGGCCTTGTGGAATTTCGTAAAGGCGGCTGTGGCTTTATCGGCAAACAGCTCTTCGGCGCGCATCCGCACGCCCAGCGGATAGACCGCCGCGCCGCCAAAGCCCAAGGCGCAGGCGATATGATGGGACGAGGAAATCTGCCCGCTTTCGATCACCAGGCTGACCTTCAGGCGCAGGCCTTCCTCGATCAGGCGCTGGTTGACGGCCGAGACGACCAGCGTCATCGGCATTGCCGCGTGCAGGCGGCTGACATGGCGGTCGGTCAGGATGGCGATGCCGCCCTCGTCGCGGGCAAAGCGGGCAACGTCGGCGGCCAGCGCGTCGATGGCGCCGGTCAGCGCGGCCTCATTGCCGCGCGGATCGCCAAATATGGGGGTGTAAAGCATTTCGAAAACGCCCCAGGGCGTGTCGTCCTGCGCCTTGATCTTGAGCATTTCCGACATGCGCAAAATGGGCGAGTTCACCACGATCTGGCGGCTGCGCGAGCGGCCCAGCCACGGCTTTTCCCCCAGCGCGACGCGCATCGTCATGCCGTCCACCTCGCGGATGGAATCAAGGGGCGGGTTCGTCACCTGCGCAAAGCGCTGGCTGAAATATTTCGCAACGCCGCCCTCGTTATCGGACAGGGCGTTGATCGCATTGCCATATCCCATCGCGGTCACTTTTTCCGCACCCGATTGCAGCATCGGGTCCATCAAAAAGCGGAAGCTTTCCTGATTATGCGTATAGGCGACGTAACGGGCGTGACGGTTCAGATCGCCAAGGTAAGGCGGGCGGGGCAGGTCGGGGCCCGCCTCGGGCAGATCGTCGATATTGACCTGCGCATCCGCGAGCAGCGCCGTGTAATCACGGGCCCGCGCCAGCGTCGCCAGCGCGTCCTCGGTCTCATAGATGCGCTGGCGGGCGTGATCGTAATAGATCATGCCGCCGGCCTCGACCCGGCCCCGGCGCAGCACGGTTTTGGGGTCAAAGCCGATCTGGCCCGCCTCGGACATCACCGCCAGATATTCGGCGGTCTCGATGGTGCGCAGCGGGCGCAGGCCCAGACGGTCAAGGCGCGCGCCGATAATATTGCCATCGCCAAAGACCAGCGCGGCGGGGCCGTCGTTCTTTTCCTCATACAGCGAGAAATAGGCGAACATGTCGCGCTGATCGGCGGGCATGCCCTCATCATTTTCCCATGCGGGCGGCATCATCGAGACAACGGCTGTGACCAGGTCCAGCCCCTCGTCATAGACGCGGGCGTTCAGGGTCTGATCCAGACGGCAACTGTCGGACTGTCCCTTTGGGCGCTGAATGGCGCGGTTGCGGGCAAGGGCGACGGCGGCCTCGGAGAGGCGGTTTTTCTTGTCGGTGTTCAGCTCGCCATTATGCGCCATCAGACGAAAGGGCTGCGCCATCGAGGGGTGCGGGTCGGTATTGGTGGAAAAGCGCGTGTGGAAATACAGGGTATGCACCGCGTGATCGGGATCAGACAGGTCGCTGAAATAGGGGACGATTTCCCATGAATTCAGCCGTCCTTTCAGCACCTGCATCCGCGCCGACAGCGACAGCGGGTAAAGCCCGTCAAGGCCGGGATCGGTATAGGCGACCGCCTCGATCGCCAGCAGGGCGCGGTGGATGCGCGTGTCCAGTGCCGCGCCGCGCACACCGTCCGGCGCCGCGAAAATCCATTGGCGGATCGGCAGTTGCGCGGCATGCGCGCGGGGCGGCAGGGCGGCCAGGTTCACCGGCAGATCGCGCACGGTCAGGCTGCGCAGCCCCTCGTCCCGCAGCGCGCCCTCGATCACAGCGGCGGCGCGGGCGTGGTCTGCAGGCAGGAAAAAGTTGCCGACGCCAAAGGCTCCGGGGGTCAGTTCGACACCCGTCAGACGCGAGAAGAATTGCAAGGACAGATCGACCGAAATGCCCGCGCCATCGCCCACACCCTCGGATGACATGCCGCCGCGATGGGGCACGGCGCACAAAGCCTCGTGACCCTTCAACAGGACATCATGCGTTTGCACGCTGTCTTTGCGTGTCAGAAAACCGACGCCGCAATGGCTGTGTTCAAGCTGGGGGTCGTAAAGACCAAAGGGGCTGGCAGAGCTGTTCAAGCGAGGGAGCCTCACATCATGGCGGGAACGGGCGATGCCCGATCTGCGATTGAAATCTGTGGGATACCTGGCGTCGCTTGATCTGCTGTCGCGATCTTGGCTGCTGGCCGCCTGCGCTATTACAATGAAAGCGCAGGCGTGCCAAGCGGGTTTGGCGGGGGCGACCCTATGCCTCAGCGCGGCAGCGGGATGAATTCGGCGTCATCACCGGGGGGCAGCTGAAAGCGGCCATGCGCCCAATCGCCCTGTCGCCACGCCTCTTTCGCGGCGTCGATCCGCTCTTGCGAGGACGCGACGAAGTTCCACGAAATATAGCGCGGGCCGTTCAGCGTCTCGCCGCCCAGTACCATCAGGCGCGCGCCCTGCGCGCCGGCGGTCAGGGTGATGTGATCGCCGGGGCGGAACACCATCATGCGGCCGGCCTCGAACCGCTCGCCCGCGATCAGCACCTCGCCCTCAGAGACATAGACGCCGCGATCCTCGTGGTTGTCAGGGAGTGGCAGTTTCGCGCCAGCGGCCAGCACGGCATCGGCATAGAAGGTCTCAGTAAAGGTCTTGACCGGTGCGGTCGCGCCCCAGGCCGAGCCCAGGATCAGCCGCACCTGTTTGCCGCCTTCCTCGAGGAAGGGCAGCGCATCTGCCCCGTAGTGTTCGAAACTGGCGTCCGTGTCCTCGGCCTGTTCGGGCAGGGCGACCCAGGTCTGGATGCCGAATAGCGCGCCGGGTTTGCGGCGCATTTCTTCGGATGTGCGTTCGGAATGGGTGACGCCGTTGCCGGCGATCATCCAGTTCACCTCGCCCGGATAGACCATCTGATCGGCACCGGTGCTGTCGCGGTGGTGGAATTCGCCCTTATACAGATAGGTCACGGTCGCAAGGCCAATATGGGGGTGCGGGCGCACGTCGATCCCGCCGCCCGTCAGGAATTCTACCGGGCCCATCTGGTCGAAAAAGATAAACGGGCCAACCATTTGGCGTTTGGGCGCGGGCAGGGCGCGGCGCACCTCGAACCCGCCGATGTCGCGGGCGCGCGGGATGATCAGCGTTTCAATCGCATCAAGGCTTGTCGGGCAATCGGGGTTTTGGGTTGGGTTCCAGCTCATGCTTTGGCCTTCCTATCAGGGGTCGCTGTCGCGCAAAGGTTAACGAAAGCGACCCCCGCTGGCTAGCGGCAGGCCTGTGCGGTCAGCGGCGTTAGCCTGTGCGCATCAGCACATTGAACACCGGCTCTGGGTCATCCACCTCGATCAGTTTGCGGTCTGAAATGAACCAAAACCGCGTGGCAACCGCGCGGATAAAGGCACGGTCGTGGCTGACCAGCAGGCAGGCCGCCTGTTGATCCAGCAGTTCCGCCGCAAGCGCCTCTTGCCCCTCGATATCCAGATGGTTGGTCGGCTCGTCCAGCAGGTAGAAATTCGGCTGCAAGAGGCGCAGCAGCAGCATGGCAAGGCGCGCCTTTTGGCCGCCCGACAGCGCATCAAGCGGGCCGGTTTGCAGATCAAGGTTGATCCCCGCGTTGATCAACTGCGCGCGGGCATTGTGATCGCTGATGTCGCTGCCCGCTTTCACCGCCTCCCACGGGGTGCGGTGGCTGTCCAGTTGCGACAACATCTGATCGGAATAGCCAAGGCGCAGGCTGGCCGCGCCGCGAATGGCGGCATCCTCGCCCGCCAGACCCGCGCGAATGCGGGTGACAAGGCGGGTTTTACCGGTGCCGTTGCGGCCCAGCAGCGCGATACGGTCGCCGTTTTCAATCCAGATCTGGCCGGTGCGCAGCAGCAGGCGGTCATCGGGCGTGCGGATCATTGTGTCGTTGATTGTGATCAGCGTTTTGGCGTGGGTGCCGCTATTGCTCAGCCGGATCGCCCCGGCCGAGCGGTCCTGATGCGCGGGGCGGGCGCGGGACTCCAGCGCTTCGGCCCGCGCGTTCAGCTGTTTGGTTTTCACCACCAGCAGGTCCGAGCCCGCGTTGATGCCGATATTCTTGAGCTTGGCCGCCTGCTGGCGCAGGGCGCGCACCTTGCGCATATCGTTGTCGAACTGCCGACCGCGCGCCAGATCATGGGTGTCGAGGGCCTGCAACGCCGCCGTATATGGCAGCGCGAAATCCATTGAGTCATCGGCGCGCAAAAACAGGGTACGGTTTGTGACCGCATCCAGAAAGTCGCGGTCATGGCTGGTCGTGACCAATGCGGTGCTGCGAGGCAGCGCGTTGATAAAGTTTTGCAAAATGCCGATGCGGCCAAAATCAAGGTGGTTGGTCGGCTCGTCCAGCAGCAAAAGGTCAGGCTCTATGATCGCGGCGCGCGCCAGCAGCATGGCGCGCTGCCAGCCGCCCGACAGTTCGGATATTTTGCGCAGGCGCAGCGCGGGGTCGATCTGCAGATCGTCCAGCATCACATCGACGCGCCAGCCCTCGTAATCGACCACAGCCGGATCAAGGGCCGCCGCGACCGCAGCGTGCAGCGTCATCGGCAACAGGTGCGCGGGCGGCTCTTGCGGGGCGAGCGCGATGATCAACCCGCGCGCGGTGGTGATATCGCCGCGGCTTGGGCCATCATCCCCGGCCAGCAGGTGCAATAGCGAGGTTTTGCCCCTGCCATTTGCGGCGACAAGGCCAAGGCGGTCGCCCTTGGCCAGCGACAGGTTCAGGTTGGAAAACAGCGGTGTTCCGCGCGATAGCGCGACATCTTTCAGGGTCAGCAAGGACATGGAATCTCAACATAGCAAACGATGCGCCAAAGGGCACGGTGAGGGCTGATGAGAATGCGTGATGCCTCGGTCAGCCCCGCGAAATCAAACGCGGGGCGGGGACAGGTCCACGGGTGCGATCATGGAAG
Organism: Ketogulonicigenium vulgare WSH-001; assembly: GCF_000223375.1. NCBI lineage: Bacteria > Pseudomonadati > Pseudomonadota > Alphaproteobacteria > Rhodobacterales > Roseobacteraceae > Ketogulonicigenium > Ketogulonicigenium vulgare. The sequence goes on from NC_017386.1 coordinate 242,835, forward strand.
CGACGCGCCACCGGCTTCCCCTTTCATCCAAAGCAATCATGGCCATTTTATCGCGCGGACGATAGCGGCGCAAGATCGCCCGCCGGTTGCCCGGCGGGCGTCGGGGTTAACCTTCGGGAAGGGCAAAGACCCATAGCGCCGATCCGACCATCGTCGCGTCGATGTTCAGGCCGACAGGCGTGTTGAACCGCGTGCCGTAATGCGAGCCGCCGCCCGCCACGGCGACATATTGGCGACCATCCACCGCGAATGAAATCGGGTGACCCGAAATGCCGGTCGAGAGGCGCGCGCTCCACAGCACTTCACCGGTGTCCTGGCTGATCGCCTTGAACCGCCGATCCGAGCCGCCGGTGAACAACAGCCCGCCTGCGGTCGAGGTGACGGGCGCATAAAGTCCCTCGGGTTGTTCATAGCTCCAGAGCGTGTTCCCGGTTGAGACATCAATCGCGTCGATGCGGCCGATATTTTCAAATCCGGGGGCAAGGTGGTAGACGAGGTCGGTGTTATAGACATCAAGCGCCGAGAAATCGTCGTCCACAGGGGTCGAATCCGCGCACATATTGTTCAGCGGCACAAAGATGACGCCGGTGCTGGGGTTAAAGGCTGTGGTCGGCCAGTCGCGACCACCCAGATAGGTCGGGCACATGGCGACAGTGCTGGTGGCGTCATGGTGCACGACATCTTCGTTCACGGTGACGATGCCCGTTTCAGGATCAACGGATTCAATCAGATTTTGCAGATTGGTGTCGCGGGCCCACAGGAATTCGCCCGTCTCGGCATCGAATTGCCACAATGTGCCGGTTTTGCAGGGCACCCCGGTCAGCACGCGCCGCTCGCCGGTTGCGGCATTGGGGTTGATGGCCAGAACGCCGTCCATATCGGCCGCCGGGTTCACATTGGTCGATACCGGCAGCATCTCGAACGTGCATTCCTGATCCCAGTTGTCGCGTGGCAGGGTCTGGTGCTGCCAGACGATCTCGCCGGTATCGGGGCGCACGGCAAAGCGGGTGTTGGTGCCGTGCAACGTGCCGCCGGGCGTGCCGCGCTGTGCCTCGGACGCGGGGCCGACTGCGCTGGAGCCGTAATAGACCAGATTGGTCACGGGATCATACGAGACCTGCCCCCATGCGCCGGTCATCCAGCGCGATTCATAATCATTGCCCCAGGTCTCGTCGCCTTCCTCGCCGGGACGGGGGATGAAATAATTGCGCCACAGCTCTTCGCCGGTATTGGCGTCATGGCCGGTCACATAACAGCCAAAGGCGGAATATTGGCAAGTCGATCCCGCCACGACGACGCCGTTCGCGATGAACGGTCCGGTCGAATTCGAGATCCGCTCATCCCCCTGACCACGGTCGATATCATAGACCACCTGTCCGCTTTCGCGGTTCAGCGCGACCAGATGATTGTCCCAGGACATGAACAGCAGGTTGTCGCCATAGAGCGCGACACCGCGCTTACGCTCGCCAATCGTGTTCAGAACAGTGGTATCGGGCAGTTGGCGGCGGTGTTCCCAGATCAGATCGCCGGTGGCGGCGTCGATCGCCTGGATCACATCGCCGGGGTTGGGCAGATACAGCACGCCATCCGCGACCAGCGGGGCGCTTTGCACCATGCCCTGCGGCTCCATCCCGCGCGCCCAGACCAGTTGCAGCGATCCGACATTCTCGGGCGTGATCTGGGTCAGGGGTGAGTGGCGGTAGTTTTCAGGGCCGTGGCCATAGGACAGCCAGTCGCTTTCAGGTGGGTTTTGCAGCAATTCGTCGGTAATCGGCGTCATTTGTGCCAAGGCTGCCTGTGCTCCCATCACACAGGCAGCGGCACTGATCATCAATCCGCGTCGCATTGTCTCTCCTCCTCACATTGCGTGGAAGGATTAGATATGCCCTAGCGTCATGCGTCAACATGTCGCACTTTGTTTCTGGCGTTTGCCTAGTTTGCCTGAACCGCAATCGGGGCGAAGTCACGCATCAGAATTGCGCCATAGGCGGCCTCGAACGCGGTATTGCGGGCCATGGCGCCGTCGGGCTGGCCGATGCGGGTGACGGCAAGGCAGGCGGGTTCCGTCTGGGCAATCACCGATTGCAGGCCATCGCCAAATGCGGCGGGCCAGGGCGCGGACAGCGCCTGTTGCGCCAGATCGCAATCCGCATAGGCCAGCGCCAAAAGCGTGACCGGCCCTTGCTCGGTCTGCAAATCGGCCAAAGCGCCGCCCAGATAGGCCGGCACATGGCCCGCGCCGACCGTCTGCCCAAAGGCGGGCGAGAACAGCAGAACCTGCGCCACATACCCCCCACCAATCGCAAACAACTGGCTAAGGGCAAGACCCGCAGCCGTGTCATAGGCCGAGGGTGTCAGCGTCGCGGCACTGAGCGCAGCGGTGGACGAGGCCTGATACACGGCAAAAGGTGTGACGCGCACAAGGCTTGCCTCGCCCATCGGGCCGACCCAGGGGTTGCCGGGGTCCATCGCGCCCAGGTTCATTTCGCCCAGCGTGCCATTGACGAATGTGTCATGCTGACCGGCGACGGGCGCAAAGCCAAGGATCGGCAGGCGCGCTTCGATATCGCCGGGCAGGTTGCGCTCGCCGCCCCAGATCACCGCCTGATCGGGCCGCGCGCCATAGCCGGTGACAAAATTCAACTCAGATGGCAGCACACCGGTTTGCGCGGCAAAAGCGTCGGGATCGGTCGCCGCCAGAACCTGCACAACCGGCAGATCCAGCCCCAACATCGCGCGACCCGCCATATCCGGGGTAAAGTCTGTGGTTTGAAAGATCATCGACAAGGCGTGGAGGTTCACGAATTGCGCGGGCGTCTCGGTTTCGAAGACGCTGGCGGGCAGGGCGGCGAGGGCACTGTTGAAATGGTCGAAAACATCAGCCTGCGCCGCAAGCGGCATCATCAAGGCCGCAGCCCCGCAAAGGGATTTCATCGGGCGCATCGGGTATCCTTTGTATTGCGGCAGCGTTTTGCGGCGCAGACTACGGCGGATATCCGTGTCATATCAATGTCATAATCTGCGCCGCGCGCCCCTGTTCGCGCCCGATCAGCAAGCTTTCGCCTAACTTTCTGCGCCGATGCGGAAATAGGTGCCTTGCAGCGATCCGTCCGGTGTGGGGCCGGCCTCGCTGCAATAGGGCTGGGCGATGATCAGCACGGCGCCGCTGCGCGCGACGCCAAAGACGCCGCCCAGCGTTTCCATCGCGGCGCTGTCGGGGCCGGACAGGATCAGATCGCCGCTATATTCGCAAAGCCAACTGCCGTTGGCCTGATCGGCCGCCACCGCCTCGACCGTGATGAAGCTGCTGTCATCGGGCGAGGGCGCGATGGTGATCGTGCCATTGGCGCTGCGCCATGTGCCGACAAGGCCGGGAACTTCGTCCAGCGTGACGCGCTGCAGCATGGACATGCGGTTTTCGGTCTGAAAGTGCAGGCGCTCAAAGGCGGCGTCCGATGTGCCGGCGGTGTCATAGCTTTCGGTGCGCTGCGCCAAAAAGGCGCGTTGATCCGCGCGCAGCAGGCTTTGCAGCGGGGCGCCCGCGCGCTCCATCAAGGCCGTATAGGCGCGGGTCATCGCCAGGTCGGCCGCCGCAATTTTGGCGTCTTTGCAGATGGCGAATTCGGTGTCGGTTTGGGCTTTGGCACAATCAAACCCGGCCTGCGCGGCGGCAAAGCTGGGCAGGACAAGCGCGGCCGTCACAGCGGCGATCACATATTTCATGGCACATTCCTTTGGTCTTGCGGCGACATTCCCCCACTTTTGCGGCAAAGACCAGATGAAGCGGTCTGCCGCAGCCCATCGCGCAGGATCAGGCGGGACGAAAATTTCAGCGCCGCCCGCGACAGGCACTGAGGCTGGCGGCAGCGGCGGCGGCGGGTGGTTGGTTTGAGCAAGCCAAGGGCGCGGGCGAGAGCGTTCATGTGGCGATAGGATGACAGCCTAGTCGCGTGCATAGACGAATTTGGGCATGTGCCAGTTAAAGCGCAGCGCCAGCAGTCGCAGCGTCAGGCCGAATGTCAGCGCGGCAAAGGTCACGATATCATGGGGCAGCGCGGTTTGCAGACCGGCCAGATAGATGATGCCGGTCAGCACCGAGACACTGGCATACAGCTCGCTGCGCAGCAGCAGGGGGATTTCGCCGCACAGAATGTCGCGGATCACGCCGCCCGCGCAGCCGGTGATCATGCCCGCCACGATGATGATGATCGGCGGCAGACCCATTTCACGCGCGATATTGCAGCCAAGGATGGTAAAGACCACCAGCCCCACCGCATCCAGCAGCAAGAACAGACGCTTGAGCCGGTGCATAAAGCGCGCAAAGGCGATGGTCGCCAGCGCGGCTGCGGCGGTCAGCAGCAGATATTCGGGATGTTCGACCCAGACCAGCGGGTAATGCCCCAGCAGCACATCGCGCACCGATCCGCCGCCCAGTGCGGTGACAGCCGCCAGCAGGCACACGCCGACCCAATCCATGCTGCGCCGCCCTGCGGCAATCGCGGCCGTCATCGATTCAACAGTGATCGCGACGATGTAAAGAATATGCAGGATGAGGACGCTCATGGCGTGGGCTCCGGGAAAAGTGGCGCGCTTTTGGCGCGGATGCCATAGTTTGCCGGATCAAGCGAGAGGCGCCCCGCCTGACGGCGGGGCGTCACAGTATCAGTAGAAATAGACGCCGTTGTTTTCCAGCGGCAGCATCGTCACGCGGGTGCCGGTGCGGGCGATGGCATTCGCCAGCGCAGGGCCAGCGGGCGGCACGCCGGGCTCGCCCACGCCGGTGGGCGAGGCGGTCGAGGGCACGATATGCGTCTCGATCGCGCGGATATCGCCGATGCGCAGCGGCATGAAGTCATAGAAGTTGGTCTGCTGCACTTCGCCATCGACCATCGTGATCTCGCCCCGCATGACGGCGGACAGCGCAAATCCGATGCCGCCTTCCATCTGGGCGCGGATCATATCCGGGTTGATCGGCAGGCCGCAATCGACGGCGCAGGTGACCTTTTCAATGCGGATCGCATCATCGGCGGTACCCGATACTTCCACAACTTCAGCGACATAGGTGCCAAAGGACTTTACCACGGCCAGACCTTGGCCATGACCCTCGGGGGCATTGCCCCAATTGGCGTTCTGGGTGACCAGTTCCAGCACGCCGCGCAGACGGTCGCCATCCTCGCCCTCGGGCAGGTGGTTCAGGCGGAACTCTAGCGGGTCGATGCCCGCAGCCTCGGCGGCCATATCCATCATGCTTTCCATGACGAAACCGGTGTGCGAATGCCCGACCGAGCGCCACCACAGCACCACAGCATCCTTGCGCTGATCGGTCAGACCGACATGCATTGTGCCAAGGCTGTAAGGGGTGTCGGCGACGCCCTCGACCGAGATATGGTCGATTTCCATGCCATTGGGGTCGAACATCGAGCCCTTCATGATCGACTGACCGGCCAGACGGTGATCCCAAGCCACGATCTTGCCATCGCCGTCCAGACCCACGCGCACGCGATGCGCAAAGGCGGGGCGGTAATAGCCGCCCTGAATATCATCCTCGCGCGACCACGCGAGTTTCACCGGACGGGTGCGGTCGGTCATGGCAAAGGCCTCGGCGGCTTCGGCCTGATAATCCGATTCAAAATTCGCGCGCCGCCCGAACGAGCCACCGGCGTAAAGCGGACGGTTCTCGACCATGGCGGGGTCAAGACCCAGCACAGCCGCTACGGTCGGATGCGACAGGCCCGCAAACTGGGTGCCGTCATGCAAGATCACGCCGCCCTCGGCGGTGGGTTCAATGACGGCGCACATCGGCTCCATCGGGGCATGGGCGAGGTAGGGGGCAAAGAATTCCGCCTCGATCACCTGCGCGGCGCTGGCAAGGTCAGCCTCGACGGCGGCGATATCGGTGCCGTCATGGCTGGCGTTGAACTGCGGATCTGCCCGCACCATGCCAAGCAGCTCCTCGCGGATCTCGTCGGTGGATCGGCTGCCCGCGTTCGAGAAGTCCCACTCTGCGGTGATGGCGCTGCGCGCGCTCATCGCAGCCCAGGTATTCTCGCCGTAAACCACCACACCGCGCCCATCGGCACGGGCAGCGGCGTTGATAAAGCCGCGAATGCCCTCCGCGCCCGAGGCGTCAAAGCTGGTCAGAACGGCGCCAAGGCGCGGCGGGCGGATGACCATGGCCGTGATCTGGTTGTCGAGCTGGATATCGGTCGCGAATATCGCAGTGCCATTGATCTTGCCCGCACCGTCAACGCGGCGGAACGCACCTTCTTTGCCAAAGATGCGGAAATCCGTCTCTTTCAGCTTGGGGTCTTCGGGAACGGGTTGCGTGGCGGCAGCTTGCAGCAGCTCGGCAAAGCTCGCGCTGTGATCGCCCGATGTCAGGACACCGTTTTCCAGCGTGACATCGGCGGGATCAACGCCCCAAGCCTCTGCGGCAGCGGCCTTGAACATGTCGCGCGCGGCGGCACCGGCCTTGCGGTATTGCAAAAAGCTGTCGGGCGTCGCGGTCGAGCCGCCGGTGCCCTTAAAGCCGATCAATGTATTGGCATATTCGGGTTTGGCATCGGGGAAGGCGATCTTGACGAGACCCAAGTCATGATTGAGTTCCTCGGCCACAAAGCTTGCAAGGCCCGAGGACGCGCCCTGACCCATTTCGACGTGTTTGATCAGCACGGTCACCTGACCGTCGGTGCCAATCCGCACGAAGGGGGTGAAAGCGGTGTCGATGGCCGAACCAATGGTCGGGTCAAGCGCGGCATCCGCAGTTGCAGCCATTGCGCCTTTGGGGCCAAAGCCGATGGTAAAGGCGACGGCGCCCGCGCTGGCCAAAAAGCCGCGACGTGTTGTGTTGAAACCCATGATCACGCCTCCATGATTTCGCTGGCGCGCAAAACGGCACCGCGGATGCGTTGATAGGTGGCACAGCGGCAGACGTTGCCCGACATATAGGTGTCGATATCATCTGCGTTGGGTTTGGGGTTTTCGGTGAGTAAGCCGATGGCCTGCACGATCTGGCCCGACTGGCAGTAGCCGCATTGCACGACGTTCAACTCGGCCCAGGCCTGTTGCACGGCGCTGGCGATATTGCCGCTGACGCCTTCGATCGTGGTGATTTCAGCGCCTTCGAGGGTTTCGACCTTTTGTTGGCAGGAACGGACAGGCTCGCCGTTCATCATCACGGTGCAGGCGCCGCAGGCGGCGATGCCACAGCCGAACTTGGTGCCGGTCAATTTCAGGTCGTCGCGTAGAACCCAAAGAAGGGGCGTGCCCTCGGCCGCGTCGACCGTCCGTGATTCTCCATTGATGTTAAGGGTATAAGCCATGGGTAAACGCCTCCGTTCCCGAAATGGGACAGCAATTTCATTGGTATACTAAGCGACCAACGGGGCGCTCGTAAACCAAAATGCCGCAGGGGGTGCGACGTTATGGCGCGAAATTTGGGGCTAGAGCAGCGGGATATCGGCGCGGAAACGGTGGTCGGGCGTGACGCGTTCCCAGATCGCTGGCGGGACGATAGATCCGACCGGAAATATCGGTGCGGTGGTGGTCGCGGTGCCGGTATGACGCCTAAACCGTTGATCCGGATGCGAGACTGGCACCGCATCCAGCAGGCGTTTCGTATAGGGATGGGCGGGGTTTGACAGCACCTGCGCGGCGGGCCCCTGTTCGACCATCGCGCCGCGATACATCACCAAAATTCTATCGGCGACGCGTTCCACAACCGCCATATCATGCGAGATGAACAGCAGGGACAGGTTCTCTTCGGCCTTCAGCCGCCCAAGCAGCGCCAGAATCTGCGCCTGTATCGCCACATCAAGGGCCGAGACAGGTTCATCCGCCACCAGCACCTTTGGCCGCAGTACCAGCGCGCGGGCAATGCAGATGCGCTGCCGCTGGCCGCCCGAGAATTGATGCGGATAGCGGTCCAGGCTGTCCGCGGGCAGGCCGACGCGGGCGATCAGCGCGGCCATTGCCTCCGCGCTTGCAGCCTCGGTCTGGTGCAGGCCGCGAATGCGCAACGGCTCGGTCAGGATGTGCCGCACCTTCATGCGCGGGTCGAGGGCGGCATAGGGGTCTTGGAACACCATTTGGATATTATCGCGCGCCCCGCGCAGATCGCGACCCTCCAGTTCCAAAATATCCTTGCCATCCAGATAGGCCCGTCCGCTTTGGGTGGGCACAAGGCGCAGCAGCGATTTGGCGAGGGTTGATTTTCCGCAGCCGCTTTCACCGATGATGGCGACAGTCTCGCCCTGATGCAGGTCAAAGCTGACATCCTCGACCGCATGCAGATTGGCGCTGTGGCGCTTGAGAAAGCCGGATCGCACCGGAAAGCGCGTGCTGAGGTGATGGACCGACAGCAGCGGCGCATCCGTGCGGGGGGCATAAAGCTGCGCGGTGCGGTCGCGGAATTTCGGCGCGGCATCCAGCAGCTTGCGGGTATAGTCATGCGCGGGGGCGTTAAAGACATGCGACACATCGCCTTGCTCGACAATCTCGCCGTGCAGCATGACGGCGACGCGATCGGCAATTTCGGCGACGACGCCCATGTCATGGGTGATGAACAGCACGCCCATGCCGTTTTGTGCCTGCAAATTGCGGATCAGCTGCAGGATCTCGGCCTGAACGGTGACGTCGAGGGCGGTGGTCGGCTCGTCCGCGATCAGAATCTCGGGCTCGCAGATCAGGGCCATGGCGATCATCACCCGCTGGCGCATGCCGCCCGACAGCTCGTGCGGGAATTGGTCAAAGCGGCGCATGGGGTCGTTGATGCGCACCTTGTCCAGCATGGCGACGGCGCGGGCTTTGGCCTCGCCCTCGATATGGGGGTCGTGCTGGCGGATCGCCTCGACCAGCTGCGCGCCGATGCTCATCACCGGGTTCAGCGAGGTCATCGGGTCTTGGAAAATCATTGCGATGCGCGCGCCGCGATAGGCGCGCATCTGGCGTTCGGTCAGCGTCGCAAGGTCAGTGCCGTCGCCCAAGGTGATGGAGCCGTCGGTGATATGGCCGCCCTGATGGTCGATCAGGCGCAAGATCGCCTTGACCGTCACCGATTTACCCGAGCCAGATTCGCCCACCAGCGCCAGAATTTCGCCGGCCCCAAGGCGCAGCGAGACATCGCGGACGACGGGCGTGCGGGTCGGGCCAAAGCCGACCGACAGGTTCTGGACAGTAAGCAGGGTGTTCATCGGTGACGGCTCCATCAATTCAAGATCAGGCGGCGGGCCGATCAGCCCAGACGCGGATTTCCAAAAGCGAGTCGCGGCGCGAGGCGGCCATTTCAACCACCGAGAGGCCGGGCGCATAGGCATCGCCGACCCATGCGTTCCAGATCGGCACGAAACGCGGCCAATCCCCCATGTCGGCCAGCCAGACCTGCGCATAGATCAGGCCCCTGTTGCCGCTGTCCATCTGGCCCAGCAGATCGTCGATCACTGCCAAAATGGCGCGGGTCTGGCCTGCGAAATCCTCGGATTTATCTGGTGCCGTCAGGCAGACCGAGGCGATATCCCCCGCGGCCGAGCCAAGAAAGATCTTTGGCCCCCAGCTGTCGATGCGTCCGGTTTTAACGATCTGGCTCATGCGGCATCCTTTTCAGCATAGGCGACAGCGACGATTTCCAGCAGCAGATCGGGGCGATACAGCTCGCCCGAGACACAGGTGCGCGCAGGCGGGGCGGCGGGGTCGACCCAGCCGTTCCAGACCGCGTTCAGCCCCGAGAAATAGCGCATGTCTTTCAGCCAGATCGTCACGGTGAACAGGTCCGATTGCGCAAGGCCGGATTCGGCCAGCAGCATGTCCAGTTGCTGGATCACATCGGCGGCCTGTTCCTTGATATCGCCCGCCAGATTGCGCGGTTGCAGCCCGATGAAATGCGTCCAATTGCCGGTTTTGGCCACCAACGAGCGCTTGGCCCCATCCATGGTTTCAGCGTGGCTACGGGTCAGTTGTGTCATGGTCTTGCCTTTATTTGGTCTTCAGTTTCGGGTCGAATTGGTTGCGGAGCGCGTCGCCCAGCAGGTTGAGGCCAAGGACGCAGATGAAAATCGCAAGGCCGGGGAACATCGCCATCCACCAGGCGCTGGAAATATAGGATCGCGAATCCGCCAGCATGCCGCCCCATGTCGGGATCGTCGGCGGCACGCCAAGGCCAAGGAAGGACAGCGAGGCCTCGGCAATGATGGCATTGGCCATGGCAAAGCTGGTCATCACGATGATCGACAGCAGCACGTTCGGCAGGATGTGGTGGCGGATAATAAAGCCGTTCGATGCGCCAAGGGTGCGGGCGGACATGATGAATTCCCGCTCGCGCAGCGCCATGCTTTCGGCGCGAGTGACGCGGAAATAGGGAATCCAGCGCTGTGCGGTCAGGGCGACGATCACGATCAGCAGCCCTTGGCCGATAAAGGCGACGATGGCGATGGCCAGCATCAGGGGCGGGAAGGACCAAAAGATCTCGGCCACTTTTTGCGCGGCGCTATCAGTGCGGCCGCCGTAAAAGCCCGCGACGACCCCCAGAGCGACGCCAACCGCGCCCGCAAAGATCGCGACCGCGCCCGCGATGACCAGCGACACGCGCGCGCCATAGATGATGCGGCTGAGGATATCGCGCCCCAGATGGTCGGTGCCCAAAAGATGCGGGCCGGACAGGCTGGGCGGCATCATCGCGGCCATCAGATCCTGTTTGCCGGGGTCAAAGGGCGCAAGCCAAGGGCTGAACAGGCTCATGATCAGCAGCAGCGCCAGCGTGGTCAGGCCAAAGATCGCCTTGAATCCGGTCAGGTGGCGATAGTTTTGGCGCAAGGTAGGAAGAAGGGTGGTGGCGGTCATCATATCCCTCTCAGCTGACCCGGATTCGGGGGTCGATGACGGTGTAAAGAATGTCGATCAGCAGGTTCACAAGGATGAAAATCGTCGTGTAAACAAGGACAAGGCCGATGATCAGCGGAAAGTCCCGCCCCGTGATGCCCTGCACCAGCAGGCTGCCGATGCCGGGCCAGGCGAAGACGGCCTCGACAATCATCGCGCCCGAGAGCAGCGCGCCAAATTCCAGCCCAATGACAGTGACGACACCGATCAGCGCATTGCGAAAGGCGTGCCGCCACAGGATGCGGGTGGGGCTAAGACCTTTGGCGCGGGCGGTCATCACGTAATCCTCGTGCAAGGCCTCTTGCACGGCGGCGCGTGTCATCTGGGTGATGATGCCCATCATATTGGTGCCCAGCACGATGGCGGGCAGCGCCAGATGGCGCAGCGCGGCGACGAACGCGTCCCCGCGTCCCTGCAGCGCCGCGTCGATCAGGTGAAAGCCGGTGATCGGCGTCAGATCAAGGCCCCAAGGCTCGCGCCCGCCCGACGGCAGCAGGTGCCATTGGCCCGCGAACAGCAGGATCAGCATGATACCGATCCAGAAATTCGGCATCGAAATCCCGGCAAAGCTGAAGGTCGAGGCGATACTGTCCCAGATACTATCGGGGCGTGCGCCGGCCAGCACGCCCAGCGGGATGCCGACGGCGATGGCGACCAGCGTTGCAGCCAGCGCCAGTTCAATGGTGGCGGGCAGGCGGGCGATGACCAGCTCCATCACCGGCTCGCGAAAGCGAAAGGACATGCCGAAATCGCCGGTCATCGCCTTGCCGAGGAAACTGATGAATTGCACCGCCGGTGGCTGATCAAGGCCCCATGCGGCGCGGATACGGTCCTTGTCCGCCTCGGACGCCTGATCCGAGATCAACATACTGACCGCATCGCCGGGGGCGAGCTGCATCAGCAGGAAAACGACCGCCGCGACGATGATCAGCACGGGGATCGCGCCCAAAATCCGCTTTGTCAGGTAAAGATACATGTCACCCTGTCCTTGCCCATTCCGGCCCGCGCATAGGGCGGGCCGGAGGTTTTCGCATCAATCTATAAAGATTTCCCAGCCATTGACCTGATCGGCAGGGTGGGGCGCAAAGGTGATCTCATTCGCGACACCCCAGGCCATCTGATGCTGCCACATGAAGGCGGCAGGGGCCTGATCGACAAGGCGCGCGATGGCGGCTTGCATCTTTTCCGCCCGATCCGCCGGATCAAACGCGGCGCGTTCAGCGGCCAGCAGCGCGTCAAGTTCGGGGTCGGAAAAGCCGATACGGGGCGAGCCGCCGGTTGCGAAATATTGGTGCAGCGCGCGCGAGGGGTCGATCATCGAGCCGCGGCCCATGTAATAGAACGGCACCTCGCCTTGCTGCACATTCGCCCAAAGCGTCGCCCATTCCGGCGTGTCCAGCGTGACGTTAAAGCCCGCTTCTTCCAGCATGGGCACCATCGCCTCGGTGATCTGGCGGTCGGCGGTATAGCGGCCGACGGGGGTCGAGAGCGTCACTTCGACACCTTCAAGGCCCACGGATGCCAGCAATTCGCGGGCGCGGGCGGGGTTATAATCATAGGGGCTGGTAAAGGCGGGGTCGTGGCCGATCTGACCCGCGCTGACTGGCCCCTCGAGGATATTGGCCTGCCCTTGCAAGATGGCGCGGACGATGGCCTCGCGGTTGATGGCATGGGCGACGGCTTGGCGTGCCTCGGGGATATCCCAAGGATGCGTTTTCGGCGACATGGCAAGGAACATCATCTCGACCGAATTGGTGGTCTCGACCCGGGCGTTTTGCATGTCGTTCACGCGGCCGATCAGCTGCGGCGGCACCGATTGGGCGATCTGCACTTCGCCGTTCGCAAGGGCGGTCACGCGCTGTTCGGGTTCGGGCATGATGCGGTACATGATCTGCGCGGGGTTGTTGTCCGACAGCAGCGGATGGCCGTCGTTGCGAGCGATCACGATATGCTGCCCGATGCTGAGGTCGGACAGCATATAGGGGCCAGCGCCGTAAGGGGCGGCGGCGAACATATCCTCGCCATGCGCGTCAAACAGCGCTTTGGAGGTCACGGCCACACCGGCCAGATTGTCGCGCACCGTCGCGTCGGGCGTCGCGGTGGTGATGCGCACGGTCAGATCGTCAATCGCCTCGACGGTTTCCCAGCCTGCGACCAGATAGGATTTGCCGGAATTGGGGTTGCTGCCAAGGTATTCAATCGAATGGACAATATCGGCAGCAACGACAGGTTCGCCATTGTGACGGGTGAGGCCCGCTGGCAGTTTGATCTCCCATGTCAGATCGTCCAGCGCCTCGACGGATTCCGCGAGATAGGGGACAAAGGCGCCCTCGGCAAAGTCATAGCGCGTCACGCAGCCATAGATCTGGCACCAAACGCTGGAGAGCAGCACGACCGGATCGGAATAGGGGTTATAGCCCGAGATCGTCTCGGTGATCGCGACGGCGACGCGGGCATCGCTGCGGTCTTGGGCAAGGGCGGGGCTGACAGCCAGCAGAGCCGAGCTGGTCAGGGCAAAAAGCAGTCTGTTCTTCATGTCGATCCGTTGCGATGGCCGTGCCTAATGACAGGACTGGTTGTGCGTTTGAGATTGCGCTTTCGCGGCGTTTCCGTCATTAAGTAAGTGAACGATTACTTACTTGCCGTGAAGCCGTAAGATGGTTTTCTAAAGGTGTAACAGGGTTGAGACGCGAAATGTCGGCGAGTAAATATGCAAATGCACAGGAAGTGGGCAAAAAATTGACGCCAAAGCGCGCCGAGATCATGTCAGATGATTCGCTTGGGGCAGTTGCTCAGAGATTGGTCGACGCTGGAACGCAGGAATTTGTGCAACACGGCTTTGAAGGTGCCAGTATTTCGCGCATTGTCGATGCGGCGGGCTGCAATGTCCGCATGATCTATCACTATTTCGGCAATAAGGCGGGGCTTTACCGCGTCTGTATCGCGCAGGCCTATGACAAGCTGCGCCAGGCCGAGGCGGATGCCACATTCTGGGAGCTGCCGCCCGATCAGGCGATTGCGGCGCTGGTGCGGTTCACATTTGATTATATGGTGGAAAATCCGGCGTTTCAGGGTCTGATGCGGATTGAAAACATGGCCTCGGCACAGCAGGTGCGGGATCTGGATGCGGTGAATACCCGCGCGCGCAATCTGTTTGCCGCGATTGATCTGGTGTTGGCGCGCGGGGCGGCCAGCGGTGTGTTCACGCAGCGGCCCGATCCGGGGATGCTGTATCTGTCGATCCTTGGCCTTGCGACGATCCATGTCGCGAACCAGCATACAATGAGTGTCGTTCTGGGCCGCGATCTGGCCGAGGCTGGTTTTCTGCGTGCCCGCCGGGACGAGGTGCAGCGTGTGGTGTTGGCCTCGCTGATGGCGCCATGACTGCCGCAATTGCGACGCCGCATCCGCTGGCGACGGCGGCGGGTCAAAAAGTGCTGGACGCTGGTGGCACCGCGCCCGAGGCGGTCATTGCCGCCGGGGCCGTGCTGACGGTGGTGATGCCGCATTTTTGCGGTCTTGGTGGCGATGCGGTTTGGACGCTGAGTGATCGCAATGGCGATAGTCGCTGTCTGCTGGCCATCGGGCAGGGCATCCAGCGCGATAGGCCCAAGGGGCCGGTGCCGTTTCGCGGGCCGGCGTCCATCCTGACCACCGCCGCTGTGGTCGATGGTTGGGCCGAGGCGCTGGATTACGCGCATGTGCATTTGGGCGGCCGGGCGTCGTGGCAATCGCTGTTGGCCCAAGCATTCGCGCTGGCGTGGGATGGGTTTGCGGTGACCTCCTCGCAGGGCTATTGGACTGATTTTCGCGCGCCTGAGATTGCGGATTGGCCGGGCTTTGACGGGCTATTCTTGCAAAACGGCGCATCGCTGCCAGTGGGGCATCTGCTGCAACAGCCTGATCTTGCCTGCGTTTTCGCCAAGCTGATCGACAATGGCCCGCGAGATTTTTACGAGGGGGCTGTGGCGGCGCGGATCATTGCGGGGCTGCAAGAGACCGGCGCGATCATCGGGGCGGATGATCTGCGTCAGACGCGCAGCCGCTGGGCGGCGCCGGTCAGCTTGGGCTATCGGGGCCATAGGCTGCTGTCCTCGCCGCCGCCGACCCAAGGGCTGACGACGCTGCAGATCATGGGAATTCTGGCGCAGTTCGATTTGGCAGATATCGCCCCCAGCAGCGCCGCACATTTTCACCTGTGTGTCGAGGCCGTCAAACGCGCCTTTGAGGATCGCGGCCGTATTGCGGATGGCGCGGCCGTGGATGACCTACTTGCGCCGGATCATCTGGGCGCGCGCGCGGCGGATATTTCGACGCAACAGGCCATGGCCTGGCCGCATCCGTGGCAGCATGGTGATACGGTTTTCCTTGGCGCGATCGATGCGATGGGCAATGCGGCAAGCATGCTGCAAAGCACCTTTTATGACTGGGGCAGTGGCGTTGTGGTGCCGGGCACCGGCATCATCTGGCAAAACCGCGGAGCGGCTTTCAGCTTTCAGCCCGGTCATCCGAATATGTTCCGGCCCGGCAAGCTGCCGTTTTACACGCTGAACCCCGGCATCGCGCTGGATGATGCGGGCCGCCCGGCCTTTGTCTATGGCACACAGGGCGCAGATGGCCAGCCGCAGACCTTGGCCATGCTGCTCAGTCTGCTGCTGGATTACGGCCTGCCGCCTGATCAGGCGCTGGCTGCGCCCCGCTTTTTGCTGGGGCGCACCTTTTCTGATCAACGCGACAGTCTGAAGGTTGAGGGGCATGCAGGCGATGCGGTGATCGCGCAGCTAAAGACCCTCGGCCATCAGGTCAGCGCGATTGCACCGCTCAGCCCGCTTGCGGGGCAGGCGGGCGTGATCAGCCCCACGCTGGGCGGACATCACGATCCGCGTTGATTACGCGCCGTGGTATTGCGCACTTGGCCCTATACCGCACAGTCATAGATGCCGGACGTCACCCTGTCATCCGGCGTGCATTCTATGCGCCACAGTGGTATATAGACGCCATTCCTATACCGAGACAATATAAATGCGACGCGACGAGATGAGCGATCTGATGGCCTTTCTGGCCGTCGCCGAAGAGCGCAGCTTTACCCGCGCCGCCGCGCGTCTTGGGACGTCGCAAAGTGCGGTCAGCGCCGTCGTGCGGCGGCTCGAGCAGCGATTGGATGTGCGGCTGCTGACCCGCACGACGCGCGCGGTTTCCCCGACCGAGGCGGGTCAGCGGTTGCTGGACACGCTGCGGCCCGCCTTTGACGAGATCGAGGCCCAGCTTTCGGCGCTGGACGTCATGCGCACGCATCCCTCTGGCACGATCAAACTGACCGCCAGCCGCCGCGCCGCATTGCAGATCGTGATGCCGGTGGCCAATCGCCTGATGACGGAACATCCTGATATCAAGATTGAAATCGCGGTTGATGGCCGCTTTGTCGATATCGCAAAAGAGGGCTATGATGCGGGGGTGCGCCTGGGCGAAAGCCTGGATCGCGATATGATCGGGGTGCGGATCTCGCCTGATCTTGAAATGATCGTGGCGGGATCGCCCGATTATTTCCGCAACAATCCCGTGCCGCGCACGCCGCATGATCTGGCTGGGCATAATTGTGTCAACCTGCGCCTGCAAACCCTTGGCGGTCTTTATGCGTGGGAGTTCGAGCAGGACGGGCGACCGATGAATGTACGCGTGGACGGGCAGTTTACCAGCAGCGATACGGAGCTGATCCTCGAGGCGGGGCTGGCGGGGCGCGGGTTGATTTGCCTGCCCTCTGACCATCTTGCGCCCTATATCGCCAGCGGTGCGCTAGTGCGGGTGTTGGCGGATTGGTGTCCGCCATTCGCGGGCTATTTTCTATATTATCCCAGCCGCCGACAGGTTTCGCCCGCGTTTCGTCTGCTGGTCGAGGGTTTGCGCTGGCGCGAACCGCGCAAACCCCAAAGTGCTGATTAACGATACGAGTATTGCAGAACGGCTTCCGATAGTCGCGCGCCTGCGATGGTCATTTTCGCGGCCTCGCGCGCGATTTGGTCCAGATCTGCCTGCGTCAGCGTGACTTTGGCCGCGCCGATGTTTTCCTCCACGCGGTCAAGGCGACGGGTGCCGGGGATCGGCACGATGAACGGGTGCTGCGCCAGCAGCCAGGCTAGCGCGATCTGGGCGGGGGTTGCGTCTTTTTGTTGCGCAATGGCCGATAGCAGGTCGACCAGCCCCTGATTGGCGGCGCGCGCCTCGGGGGTAAAGCGGGGCGAATGCGCGCGAAAGTCATCCGCGCCGATATGCGTTTGCGCGGTGATCTGGCCTGTC
>NC_017386.1:265000-267986 GCF_000223375.1 Ketogulonicigenium vulgare WSH-001
CAGGGTGTATAACCAGGTATCTTTTACCTGAATATATAGGGTTAAAGAGGCAAACCCGGGGAACTGAAACATCTAAGTACCCGGAGGAAAGGAAATCAATTAGATACTCCGCTAGTAGTGGCGAGCGAACGCGGATCAGCCGAGCAATGAGAGTGACTAGAACGGTCTGGAAAGGCCGGCCATAGTGGGTGACAGCCCCGTATAGGAAGCTCGATTTGACGCATTAAGTAGGGCGGGACACGTGAAATCCTGTCTGAAGATCGGAGGACCACCTTCGAAGGCTAAGTACTCCTTACTGACCGATAGCGAACCAGTACCGTGAGGGAAAGGTGAAAAGCACCCCGACGAGGGGAGTGAAACAGTACCTGAAACCGGACGCCTACAAGCAGTCGGAGGGACCTCGAGTCCTGACGGCGTACCTTTTGTATAATGGGTCATCGACTTGGTCTCACAAGCAAGCTTAAGCCGTTAGGTGTAGGCGCAGCGAAAGCGAGTCTTAATAGGGCGAATGAGTTTGTGGGATCAGACCCGAAACCAAGTGATCTAGCCATGACCAGGATGAAGGTTGGGTAACACCAACTGGAGGTCCGAACCCACACCTGTTGAAAAAGGTCGGGATGAGTTGTGGCTAGGGGTGAAAGGCCAATCAAACTTGGAGATAGCTGGTTCTCTGCGAAATCTATTTAGGTAGAGCGTCAGACGAATACCCTCGGGGGTAGAGCACTGGATGGGTAATGGGGTCCCACAGACTTACTGATCCTAACCAAACTCCGAATACCGAGGAGTAATATCTGGCAGACACACGGCGGGTGCTAACGTCCGTCGTGAAGAGGGAAACAACCCTGACCTACAGCTAAGGCCCCTAATTCATGGCTAAGTGGGAAAGCAGGTGGGACGACCAAAACAACCAGGAGGTTGGCTTAGAAGCAGCCATCCTTTAAAGATAGCGTAACAGCTCACTGGTCTAATTAAGTTGTCCTGCGGCGAAGATGTAACGGGGCTCAAGCCATGAGCCGAAGCTTAGGGTGTGCATTTATGCACGCGGTAGCAGAGCGTAGTGTGACATAGCGCAATGCCTCTTCAGCCTTCGCAAGAAGGTTTTGGAGGCAAGGCGCTTTCTGTGAAGCCGGGCTGTGAGGCATCCGGTGGAGAGATCACTAGTGAGAATGATGATATAAGTAGCGACAAAGAGGGTGAGAGACCCTCTCGCCGAAAGTCCAAGGGTTCCTGCTTAAAGCTAATCTGAGCAGGGTAAGCCGACCCCTAAGGCGAGGCCGAAAGGCGTAGTCGATGGGAACCAGGTTAATATTCCTGGGCCAGGAGATGGTGACGGATCTCAAAGGTAGTTCAATCTTATCGGATTGATTGGGCTGCTCAGAGGTCCCTGGAAATAGCCCTCCATAAGATCGTACCCTAAACCGACACAGGTGGACTGGTAGAGAATACCAAGGCGCTTGAGAGAACTATGTTGAAGGAACTCGGCAAAATACCTCCGTAAGTTCGCGAGAAGGAGGCCCGTTCAGTAGGCAACTATTGGGCGGGGGCACAAACTAGGGGGTGGCGACTGTTTACTAAAAACACAGGGCTGTGCGAAGTCGTAAGACGACGTATACAGTCTGACGCCTGCCCGGTGCTGGAAGGTTAAAAGGAGAGGTGCAAGCCTTGAATTGAAGCCCCAGTAAACGGCGGCCGTAACTATAACGGTCCTAAGGTAGCGAAATTCCTTGTCGGGTAAGTTCCGACCTGCACGAATGGCGTAACGACTTCCCCGCTGTCTCCAACATAGACTCAGCGAAATTGAACTGCCCGTGAAGATGCGGGCTACCCGCGGTTAGACGGAAAGACCCCATGCACCTTTACTCCAGCTTCACATTGGCATCAGGCCAAGCATGTGCAGGATAGGTGGTAGGCATTGAAACAGGGACGCCAGTCCTTGCGGAGCCATCCTTGAGATACCACCCTTGCTTTGCTTGATGTCTAACCGCGGTCCGTTATCCGGATCCGGGACCCTGTGTGGTGGGGAGTTTGACTGGGGCGGTCGCCTCCCAAAGTGTAACGGAGGCGCGCGAAGGTTGGCTCAGACCGGTCGGAAATCGGTCGTCGAGTGCAATGGCATAAGCCAGCCTGACTGCAAGACTGACAAGTCGAGCAGAGACGAAAGTCGGCCATAGTGATCCGGTGGTCCCGAGTGGAAGGGCCATCGCTCAACGAATAAAAGGTACGCTGGGGATAACAGGCTGATGATGCCCAAGAGTCCATATCGACGGCATCGTTTGGCACCTCGATGTCGGCTCATCTCATCCTGGGGCTGGAGCAGGTCCCAAGGGTATGGCTGTTCGCCATTTAAAGAGGTACGTGAGCTGGGTTTAGAACGTCGTGAGACAGTTCGGTCCCTATCTTCCGTGGGTGTAGGATACTTGAGAGGAGTTGCCCCTAGTACGAGAGGACCGGGGTGAACGGACCACTGGTGGACCAGTTATCGTGCCAACGGTAGTGCTGGGTAGCTATGTTCGGACAGGATAAACGCTGAAGGCATCTAAGCGTGAAGCCCCCCTCAAAACAAGGTATCCCTGAGGACCGTGAAAGACCATCACGTCAATAGGCTAGAGATGTAAGTGCAGTAATGCATTCAGTTGACTAGTACTAATCGTCCAATAGGCTTGGTTTGATCCAGAAATAGCTCAACCAAATCAAAAAATCATACAAATCAGTATACTTGACAACAAAAATGATGCTTCTTTCCCGGTCTGGTGGCCATAGTGGCCGTTAAACACCCGATCCCTTCCCGAACTCGGAAGTTAAGGGCGGCTACGCTGATGGTACTGCGACTTAAGTCGTGGGAGAGTAAGTCACCGCCAGACCTGATAAGAAGCATCTTCTCTCTCTCAATACGATCAAAATCCCAACAACGCGGGGTGGAGCAGCCCGGTAGCTCGTCAGGCTCATAACCTGAAGGCCGCAGGTTCAAATCCTGCCCCCGCAACCA